>JBDTSD010000071.1:0-20165 GCA_039931355.1 Ginsengibacter sp. | reverse complement strand
AGCATATGATCTTTACGCAAATCAAACGGCGCACTGATTGATTGCTCTATATATTCCTGCAGGCCTCCAGGGTTTTCCTGGAATTGATCTGTTTCTGTCAACTGCCAGCTATACAGGGGTGTAATTTTCTGAAAGGCTTGCCCATCGGCATTTGAGAAAACTGTTCTTAATACTTCGTGGCGATTTATGATCGTTTGAATGGATTTTTCCAGCGCCTCCTTATCTAATTTTCCATTCAACTTTATTGCTGCAGGTATATGATACTGAACGCTTCCCTCCATCTGGTCTATAAACCATAAACGCTCCTGGCTAAAAGATAAGGGAATGCGAGATGGACGGGCTTTTGCATGAATCGGCGAAGCCTTGAAACCACCTGGCTTTTTTTGCAGAATCAATTCATTTTGTTCTGCAAAGACAGGATGGGAGAAAATGTCCGATAGCTCAACTTTTATTACAAACTGGCTGGAAATGCGTGAAACTAATTGAACGGCTTTTAAACTGTTACCGCCAATGTGAAAAAAATCGGATGCGTCAGAAAAATTTGAATGCCCCAGTAAGCTTTCCCAAATTGCATGTAACTCTGATACCTTTCCAGGTACATGACTATTGTCATTCGCTGAGCGGGTCTTTTGACCCGCATTAATTAAGTCAAGGATACCTTTCCCTGTTTTTGCAGCACCGGTCTTATTTAATTGGTTATGCTTCATACTTTGCTTCAGAATAAAAACAGAATTTCATCTAATAAATCAGAATTTGATATATCTGAGAAATACTAATAAAATTTAATCAATTAAAAAATTGCGATCTGCAAAAAAATTTAAATAAATAGCGGGAGCTATAGGCATTTAAAACACCTGGTATTTTTTATAAATTTTCTTGCGGATCAAACTATTCATTCATATTTAAATTCCGACTAAGTACGGAGTTTCAGTTATTATCTTCCATATCCCGAGTTGAAAACGTAAAATCACTTAAAATAATATGTGTCCTTAGTTTTTCTTTATAGTTATTCTAAGAGATAACAGCACTTATTTTATTTAATCATAAGTTCATTGGACGGCCTCTATATATATATTGGAAAAATTGGCGCTCAAAATTGAGCAGAGAAAGTCAGGTGCTCATATGTTAGTACTTGGTAATAAAGTCAACGCATTAGATTAATCACCTACATATCTAAAAAAATAATCGCAAAAGACTTTAGTTTTAAACGAAGACAAATATATATAATTCGTGGAAGATTTAAAATTATTACTCAATATAAATCTAATAAAATTGTGTTTTGTTCAAGCCTAAAAGACCATTTAAACATACTTTACACAATGGTGAATTAAACTGCTGCTATTGTCTTTACCTTCTTTACAATAAAGGCCAATAAACCAATAAGATGTTCACTTTAAAAAAAGTTAAGTCTTTTAATTGCCCCGTTTTAAATCTTTATTTGGTTTTCAAGTTCTAAAGGAAGATAATAATTATTTGTTTCTAAGTTTATCAACCACCCGGTTCTGGCAATAAACTGGTGAAAGGGCATATTTTTTTGCGTGGGCTTAAAATGTAGTTGTATTGAGTTTATTTCTTTTAAAATACAAAAATTTTGCATTGCTGAAAAAACAGTATCCTCCACATTTCGGCCCAGGACCCGGCAGCTCAAAAGGAATGTCTCAACCAGTAAACTATTTTCAACTTCTTTTGAAATCAATAATCCTACTATGCCGTAATCACCGAAACGATCGCTGACCTTTATTATCCTGTTAAATGAATTTTTTTCGTCTATAAGATTTGAGATTTCCTGCTGTGTTTTTCTAATTCCATTCAAATTGAATTGATTTGTTCTTAAAGAAAGCTGTACGGCACGATCGATATTTTCTTCTTCTAATGGAATAATTTCTACTTGTATGTTTAATGATGCAATAAAATCATCAACGGAAGTATGTTTCTCCTGTTCAACGTTTCTACTTTTTTCAACCTGGTATCTTTTGTTCCTCTGTGCATCTTCTTCCGTAATGCGAAATGTATCAAATGCCCAGATATGATTAAGAAATTCAGAAAAATCTTCTGTAGTTGGCGGCAGTGTAATTGAAAGGACATCCGGACAATTAGCCGACAATTGCTCTACTTCAAACTCGCTATCGTCAATAAAAATAAAGCTATCAATACCAAGGTTTAATTCTTTTGCAATAGACAATAAATTACCCGATTTAATATCCCAATTGATTCGATGTGCAATGATATGCTCCCGCTTGAGCTTCATCTGGGGATGATTATCAAAAACCTCCCATACATCTGCCTCATTATTTTTACTGCATAGTACAAGCAAAAATCCCTCGTTATGTTTTTCCAAAACAAACTCTTGTAAGTTTGAAAAGTTCTCGTCTATAACTACATTCATTGCTCCTGTTTCTCCGCATATACCTTTCCAAAGTGTGTTGTCACAGTCAAGCGCAATTACTTTATATGGATTGCCTTTAAAAGCGTTGATCTTACGGCATAGGTAAGTAGCAATTGCAGCGTAGTACTCTTGAGTAAAAGGCATGTGTCCTACCTCGTCAGACTTTGAATCATACAATTCGACAACTCCATAGAGAGTTGCTATTTTATTGAGGTCGAATAAAATCATGCGGGAAAGACCGATAATTGCCGCAGCTAATTCAACATTCAGTTTTTCTATGTGACTGGAAACTTCAACCCCGAGTGAACCAGGTGAATAAACCGGTAAGATTCCAATTAAAAAAGGAACTGATGTATTTGCGTTAACCCGTGCCAATGCTTCAGTTAGTTCCACATAAGTGGAATCCAAAAAAGAAATCTGTTCTGCTGATACAAGCCCGGTTTTGTCTTTTAACCAATCTTCTATTCTTATAAAAAGAATATTTAATCCTTTATTAGAATTTAACAAACTACCAGCATCCAGCAGTTGCTGAAACACCTGGTTATAAGGGGCGAACGATACGTCTATATTTAAATCAAGCTCCTTATCCCAATAATCCAAAATTTCTTTCAAAGGCTCTGCGACAAAGGAGGCGCAGATATTAACCGGCAACAAGAGTTTTTCAGTTGCCGCTAGAGGATCAGCAATTTTTTTCAAACCTTCCTTTTCAAAAGACAGGCTGTCATACTGATCTAATTTCATGTTCGGCGCATCCGTTGCCATTGTCAGCAGCTTGATAAAATTACCGAGAAATGTTTCCATTCTTTCTCTTGAATACAACCTTGAATTATAACTTAAAAACAATTGCAATGAATCAACTGAAGGCTCGATATCGAGCTTGAAATCGAGAACAGATTGGTATAGATCTTCCTCGCCCGATTCGTATGGCTTTATACTTATCCCGAAATCCGAGATAGCATTTTCCACAGAACTATTATTTATTTTCAATCCATTTTCTGAGTGAAAATTAACCATGGTATCAAAGAATGGATTGCGCGAAAAGTCACGCTGTTTAATCATTTCATTCACCATCAGGTCAAAAGGATAATCCTGGTGATTGTAAGCTTCAATTAAAGATTGGTTGCTTTTTTCCAGAAACTCAAATAAAGTCAACTCTTTATCCGGCGAAATTCTTACCGGCAAAAAATTAATGAATGCGCCGATTAAATTTTCAATGTCGCTATGGCTTCTGCCGGAGCTTAGCGAACCAACCACCACATCATCCTGCTCGCAATACTGACTAACCAAAAGCGCATATAATGAGAACAACAAATTGTTCAACGACATATTATGACTTGTAGCTAACTTATGCAAGTTCTGCGCTAAAGATTCTGGAATGGTGCTGTGCAAAGATTCTCCTAAAAATGAGACCGTCTTTGGCCTTTCAAAATCCGTTGGAAAATCCATAACAGGAATAGCATCCTGGAAAATATCGCTCCAATATTTTTGTTGATTTTTAATATGCGACGTGTGCCACGCAGCATAATCCTTATACTGAACAGGCAACGCTGCTAAATTATCTGGCGAGCCTGAAGAATAGGTTTTATATAAATTCAAAATCTCATTAATCAAAATTGCCTTAGACCAGCCATCGCTGATGATGTGATGAATACTGAATAAAAGCACATTTTGCTCGCCGGATAAATTGAAAAGCGTAACGCGAAATAATGGCCCTTTAACAAGATCATAAGAATGCGCTAATTCAAATTCTTTGGCTTCTGCGATTACTCTTGCCGCCCCCGGATTCCCTTGCAGGTTTATTTCTTTTAATTGGAAAAGTGACTCTTCGGGCGAAAGAATTTTTTGCCGGGGTTCACCATCAATTTCAACAAAAATTGTTCGCAGATTTTCATGTCTTTCTATCAGCTTTTCTATCGCTTTTTTAAAAGCATCCTTATTTAAATTGCCTTCTATAACATAAGCGCCTGAAAAATTATATGCCTTCGATCCATCTTTGAAATGACTTAACACCCAGAATCTTTTTTGGGCATGAGAAAGATCGTAGTAATCCCGCTTTGGCAGTTGTTCAATTGGAATATAATTATCCTTCGATTCTAATGATAAGACCGAAGCCAATGCCTTTACCGAGGGATTTGCAAAGATCTTTCCTATATCAATTTTAATATTTAGAAGCTTGTGCAGTCTTGATGTAAGCTGCATTGCATTTAGACTATGCCCGCCTAATTCGAAAAAGTTATCATTTATTCCTATTTTTTCAACTCCTAATATTTCCTGCCAAACCTGTACAAGTTGCCTTTCCATTTCTGTGGAAGGCTCTTCATATTTATTGCTAAGATTTTCACTTCCATCAGGAACAGGCAATGCTTTTTTATCAACCTTTCCACTTGATGTTAATGGCAATTCCTTTAATTCTATAAATAAAGCCGGAATCATGTATTCAGGTAACTTGTTTTTCAGGTATGCATTGATGACCTGTTTATCGAAAGCTTTTTCCGCAACAACATAAGCCAGTAATTGCTTATTACCATCTGCATTTTCTCTCGCTGTAACAGCTACCTGGTGGATCATTTCATGCTGCTGCAATACACTTTCAATCTCACCTAATTCAATGCGAAATCCTCTTATTTTTACCTGGTCATCTATTCTTCCCAGGTATTCTATATTTCCATCAGGCAGCCATCTGCCAAGGTCACCTGTTTTATATAAGCATGAATTTGATTTTTCACTAAAACTATCTTCTATGAATTTCTCCTTCGTTAACTCAGGCTTATTCAAATAACCCCTGGCTACCTGCACGCCGCCTATATTTATTTCACCTGGAACTCCTATTGGTGACGGTTTGTATTCACTATCTAAAATGTATAATTGCGTATTTGCAACTGGCTTGCCAATAGGCACAAGCTTAATATCTTCCTCCATTGAATTATCAAGACTCCAGTAGCTAACATCTATCGCCGCTTCGGTTGGCCCATATAAATTATGCAATTCCGCATTGGGGAGTTTGTGCCGGAATAAATTTGCATGCGTTGGGTTTAATGCTTCACCGCTGCACAAAACTTTATTAATACTATTACATTCTCCTTCGTTTACATCAGGTAAAAAAACACCGAGCATTGATGGAACAAAGTGAAGCATCGTTATACTATGCCGATCAATTATTTGTTTCAGATAATCATTATCTCTGTGCCCGCCGGGCTTAGCTAATACAAGCTTTGCACCCGTTAGCAACGGCCATATCAGTTCCCATACCGATACATCAAAACTAAAGCTTGTCTTTTGCAGAACTACATCGCCTGCGGTTAAGGTGAAATAATCCTGCGCCCAATTTAAGCGGTTCGCTATTCCGCCATGTTCATTGATTACACCTTTGGGCTTACCGGTCGAACCGGAAGTGTAAATCACGTAAGCTGCATTGTGAAAAGCAAGTGAATTTTGTACATTACTCACTGGTTGTTCACCGATCATTTCCCAATCACCATCAAGACTTATAACATCACAATTTTCTATAGCTGGCAAAATTGATTTGCTTTTATCATTACAAAGAATAATTGACGCGGCCGTATCTTCCAATATATATTCTATGCGGTCTGCAGGATATTCGGGATCAATGGGAACGTAAGCTCCGCCTGCTTTTAGGATGCCAAGAATGCCGATGCTCATTTCAAGGGAACGTTCAATACATATGGGCACAAAAGCTTCTTCCTTCACTCCTTTGCCTTGGAGAAATTTAGCGAGTTGATTTGATCTTTCATTTAGCTGGTGGTAGGTTAACGTCTCTTCTTCAAAAATCAATGCTGTTTCACCAGGAGTTTTTAAAACCTGTTCCTCAAACAATTCAATTATATTTTTTTCGGGATAAAGTCTTTCTTCCCCCTGAGTAAATTGCGATATCAGCTCTTTTTCAGCTGGAGGGATAATATCAATATTCCCTATTTCTTTAGTAAATGATTGCGGGAACTGTGAAAGAATGAAAATAAACCGTTGGGCAAAAAGTTCAATTTCCTTCCGGGTAAAATAAGCAGTGCCGTAATCCAATTGCAGCTTTAGAGGTTGCTGCTTACCAAAGTCTTGCCAGCACAATTGCAATGGATATTTCATGAATTCATTTGTCAACTCATGTACAGAAGTTTCCAATTCTTCACTAAATGACAATTCGAAATTCAGGAGTTTATAATTGATAACAACATCAAACAGGTATCCTTCATCAGGCCTCACTTTCAAAGCCCTTGCAAGATCTCCAACGAGGTAATTTTGATATTTATAGTCTTCCTTCTGGGTTGATAAGATCTCCTTCAAAAGATCCGTCAGCGTAATATCTTTTCGAAAAGAATTTTTGTAAGGCATAATTCCTGAGAACATACCAACAATATTTCTTGCTTCTTTAGAGCCCCTTTTATGCACGGGGATGCCAAAGTTAAATGTGGACTCTTTTGAAGTTTTTCCAAAATAAATGAACAACGCAGCAATCGTTAAATGATGCAATCTGATTTTCGTTGCTTCCTCTATCCCATCAAGAAGCTTTCTTTGCTGCTCAGTTAAAGTAAGAAAGTAGGTTTCACTTTTCTTTGAAGAATTATTAAAATATTTTTCCTGGAGAATCTTTTTAGGCTTTGCAGAAATCTTGTTGCGCCAGAAGTTTCCATCTTCAAGGTATGCAGTGGAATTTTTATAAACAGCGGCCTTTGCAGCTTCATCAATATAATTACTGAATACAAATTCCTTTGCATCACCTTCCAAAAGAGATTTATATTTCTGCGCAAGATATTGTACCCATACAATGAAGCCGTAGCCATCGGTAATCAGGTGATGATACTTGCCAAAGAACCAATATTCTTCGTTCGAAATTTTAATTAAATACTGCTCATAAAGCGATGCATTTTTCTCAATTACAAACGGCGTGTTGAACCTTTGCTGCATCCATTGAATCGCCGCTGTTTCGCTGTTTTCTTTTTCACTGAAATCAATATCCGCCAGTTCGAGATTATCATAATCCATCTTGAGAAAAACTACGGGCTCGGGCCAGTTTAAATCAAACCGCATTTTAAATGCATCAAAAACTTTTGCGCCTGAGCTTACAGCCTCGTAAAATAATCTTTTATCTAAAACCCCTTTGAATTTTATATATCCGCCAATGTTATAATGTGGGCTTTTTTTGTCCAAAAGCTGGTCAGTATAAACATCCTGCTGAGATGGGTGTAAAGGAAAAACTAATTCTTCTTGCATAATAGTTTCAGTAAATATTTGAAACGCATTTTGTAATAAACCTGTAGATATTTTCAGCCCCTCTGCATCCTGTAAATTGCGGAAGAGAGGGGCTGATATTTTCAGACAATTATTTTTCTAATTGAAAAAAATACCTGATATAAATTTAAAGTGATACTTTAAGCTAAGACTCAACTAATTCGGGGCTTTCAACCTCTTTAACTTCTTTATCGTACAGCAATTCTTTTTCACCATAAAGTCTTTCAGCCACTATGCCTCTTTCCCTGCAAATATTTACCAGCTTATTAGATTGTACAATAGGGTTTGATTCGTCAGTGTATTTTATACTACTGATAAATTCGCACCAGGGCTCCTGCCCCATAGCATACACATAAATTTCTTTAGGATTATATATATCCACGAGATGCATTCCCTTTTTACAATCAGAGCCGGCAAGCCTCCTGCTTCCATCCATATCTCTTGCGAGTTTTTTGGTGAGCAAAGGACCGTAAAGCCAGGTAAGCGGTGCTCCATCGCACTCCATTCCAATAAACATTACGTCCACATCGCCAGTCTGATCGTGAATGTGCTTGTATAGCGCAGGCTCTACTATCCTGGAATCAGCAAGGAACAAAAGCTTGAACTGGCCTATCTTAACGAGGTAGCATGACTTGGTGAGAATGTTTAGATCAGAATGCTCGCCAATGAAAGGTAAGCCTGTAATTATCGCATCTTCAAAGTGAATAGTTTCCATTTCGTCAACGGCAAAAACATTTTTGAAACCAACTGCATTGAACATTAATTTTAAATCCGGATCTTCCAAACGGCCACTATTCGTGCGTGGAACAATCAGGTTTTTAATCTTATGCCTTAATGGTAAAAGTGTTTCAAACAAAATGTGATCCTGGTGATTGTGCGTGATAAGGACGTAATCAATTTTATCTGGTAGATGAGAATCAGAGAAATGATCTACTGCACATTCATAACCATAATAACTTATGAGCGGATCAACTAATATGCTTATATCTTTTGTCTCCACCAATATACATGCATGGCCAAAGTAGCGCATCCTGATTTTATCGCCCGTATATTTTTCATATACCGGCGCAGGATTTTCATCAAAGAAAGTCTCAAAAAGCGCTTCCTGGTCCGGCGTAATGCCCATAATTTCTTTAATATAACTCAATGGTTGCGGCTCTCTTTTCATTTTCGCCAAAGCATCAATTCCCTTGTGTTTGAAGGGAATTTCCAGGTGTAAAACTGTTGGGTCCGCTAACCTTGGTGTACTCAATACAAACGGTCGTTCGTCATTTTCCGTGATCCAAAAAGCCATGCTTTGTGATCCTTCATTATAGAAATCACTTTTATAAAGTAGTGATTCAAAAAACCTAAAGCCCGGGTTATTCTGGCGGTCGTAAAACAGCTCCACGTACCCCTGAAGTATTTCAGGCACTTTTGGGTATAAATCTTCGAGGCCGAAACCTTTGGCTTCTGTTGCCAACATTTTATCTAACTCTTTTATTGCCTTTGCAAGTTGAATTTGCTTGTCATGTTTCTTTAAAGATTTCTTTTGCAAAGCTTCCACTTCATCCAGGCGGCCACCACCAAAATCCATAAATGGACCGCCTTTCATTTTAGGATTAAGGCAAGCTTCCGCGTGTATGGAAGGCGCCATTAGATATGATTCAATAATTGATAAGTGCCTGTTGGCGATATTCATTGCTGCCGTTGCAGGCGAAACCAAATGGCTCCATGCGTACCAGTTATCCACCAGCGGTTCCATTACAACATTTGGTTTCAGGTACATTAATTTTTCACTCATACTTGATAAACTTTTGTAGTTAACGTTATTTTATTTAAAATTATTTGAATTATTGCCTGTATATGTTGATAAATAAAGAAGTGATTTCCAGGAAATTTTTTAAAATCCACAACATAGGTTGTTTCTTTTTGCCACAATGCTATATCTGAGTTTTCCATTTCTTCTTCTGTCCCTGTAATTACGGTTATTGGAACGTTTAGCGGAGCGGATTCTTCGTGAATGTACTTTTCGCTTGCCATGAAATCTGAACGAAGAATTGGCTCACAATAATCCAGCAGCTCATCACTTTTTAAAATTTCATCTGGCATTCCCTTTAAGTCTCTTAACTCTTGTATAAATTCCGCGTGTGGAAGTAAGTGCCTTTTCTTCTCAATTCTTGATAATGATGACGGCCCTGTAGTACCCGTTATAAATAAATGCACCGGCGGACGGTGCCCATTTTCAACCAACTTTCTTGTTAATAAATAAGTCATTAAACCGCCAAGGCTGTGACCGTAAATAGCATAATCATTATCATCAACAATATTCTCAATCTGTTTATATATATCATCTACTAAGGCATTGGTAGACGATAATAATGATTCTTTTATTCTTGCTCCGCGGCCGGGATATTCCAGGCTTATAAAATTTAAAAAAGAGGGCGCTCTTGTTTTAAATTCCCGGTAAGAATATTTGTTTCCTCCTGCAAAAGGCAGGCAAAAGATGTTCAGCTTTGCGTTCATTAAATTTCCTTGTCGTTATTATTTTAAATCCTCATTTGGTTTTTTGACACCTGATTAAAAATTGGCTAATCCCACCTTTATGAAGAAGTATTTATTCTTTAAATTAATCCTGACCTTAAATTGACATTGGATAGTGCGGCTGCAGCATAAATATTGGAAAAACTGTCTACAAACTGGAAGTATTTTAAATCAAAGGAGTAGATTTCAAAATACTATTAGTAAAACTCTTATACAGCCTGGCAACAAATATATAAATTAACAGCAAGATTTTATAATTTTTGCTATTCAAAAGCGACTAACTGATGAATTTCAGCGTAATTCATGAAGGCTAATCTCACGAATCTGTACAGCAGATTCGAAAACATCGGCACATACATGAGCACAATAATTTTTAGCCAGATTCAGCTGCGTTAAAAACCATTCCTTCTCCTCCCACCTTATCTTATTGTTTGTCACATGCACCATATTTAATGGAACATGCAAGCCAGTGCCGATAGCTTTTAAGAAGGCTTCTTTTTTTGTCCATAATGAATAAAATGAATGAAGACTATCATCAGAACTTAAAATGCTTTTCATCTCTTCGGCAGAAAACTCATTTGTAAAATCAGTTATTGCTATATCTTTTATTTCCTCGACGTCAACGCCTATTTTAGCCCGGGTGCTTATTGCACACACAACATATTTTCCCGAATGAGAAATATTAAAATCAATTGACTCATTAAAATAAGGCCTTTTTAAATTTGTGAATTGCAGCTGATCAAGCGAGTAAGTTGAAAGCTTTAACATTTCAAGCCCTTTAATGAGCAACATTTTTCCTAAAACTCTATGCTGGCGATCTTCCCATTTTCTAAACTTTGCAATTTCCTCCTGGTACATAGGAGGAACCTTACTTAGAAAATAATTGTATGAAGTATTATCCAGCCTTACACCGGAAATACAATAAAACACGTGGATCATTAGCTAATGGAAGACATCGCTTGCGGAGCCGACGTTGTAGTTGAATTCTTGTTACCCATCGCGAGAATTTTAGTAAGCTCTGATAATATCTCGTGTATTGAGAGGTTTTTTTCAGCGTATTGCCTTGCATTAATTTCTATCTCTTTATGCTCAGTCGAAATAGCGTATTTTATAGCGGCGTCCAATGCGGACTGTGATTCCGGCTCAATTAAAAGGCCGGCATTGTTGGAATCAATGATTGAATAAAGGCTTGAGCCGGGTCTTGCCGTTACAATGGCAACACCGCCTACTGCCAGGATCGTACTTAATTTAGAAGGCATAACAAGATCACTGGCACCATCTTTTTGAAGCACTAAATGTACGTCCGCCATATTGAGCAGCGAATTCAGTTTTTCCGAAGGTTGTAAAGGCAGAAAAAATACATTGTGCAGATTCATTTGTTTTTTTAAGTGCACAAGGTTTTGTTTATATGGCCCCGAGCCGCAAATGACAAATTTTAAATCAACATCTGCTTCTAAATTTTTCGCAGATTGAAGTATCGCTTCAAGACCTTGCTTTTCTCCTATTGCGCCAGAATACAAAACAATTTTATCATGCTCTTTAAACTGAAAATCAGCTTTTAATTTCGATTTATTTTCGATGGGAAAAAACTTATCAATATCAACCCAATTCGGAAGAGATAATACTTCCTGGTTGGCTTTGTCTTTTATTCTCTTTATCATCCCTTCTGATATTGAACTCAGGTAATCCGTATTTCTAAAAATGCATTTCTCTATGGAAAAAAGGCTTTTTAAAAGAAATTTATTTTTTACAATTCCGAGGTTCTGTGCGGCCTCTATCTGTAGGTCCTGTACGTGATATAAAAACTTTGCTCCTTTAATTTTTTTGTAAATAATACCCAGGAAGCCAAGGGCAAAAGGAGGCGCCACCGTAATGACAAAATCATGTTTCTTTTTAAAAAGCAGCCCAAAAATTATTATTGAGGATGAAAGAAAAAAAGAAAGATCAGAGATTATACGCTTTAATCCAGTTGGTTTTTTTGGTATGTAGTGCGGGCACCTTATTACAGTCACATTTTCTGAAGATTTATCAGCAGGTGCATCGATTTCTTTTTTATACCAAATTGAAATTTTATTATATGGTGCAACGACCTTCCATTGTGGATAATAAGGAAATGTAGTAACGACGGTACATTCAAAGCCTTGTGCTGATAAACAGTCAATCATCTCCCCGCTGTATTTGCCAATTCCGGTTGGCTCAGGAGAGAAGTTACCTCCAATAAACAATATTCGTTTTCTCATAAACCTGTTGCTAATTTTATTCGATTCCAATCCTTCGACAATTTCCGATTTTTAGGACTTATTTACTAAACGCTTTAATTAACCAACTATTATATAAATACCTTTTGACTTGAATTTTTATGAGTTGGCAATAAGGTTGCCAAATCCATTCATCAATAAATCTTTACCATTTTATTTGTAACAACGGACTCGCCCACAATTACTTTATAAAAATAATCTCCCTGGGCTACATTCGAGGCATTCCACTCAATTTTATACACACCAGGCTGCTTGATTTCATTTAATAATACGGCAACCTGCATTCCAATTGAATTGTATACAATAACTTTTACTGAGGCCTTTTGGGCTATTTCAAACTTAATAGTTGTAAAGTTTGACAATGGATTAGGGAAGTTTTGATAAATTAAATTTTTACGTGGATTTACTTCAAAACTTATGATATCGGAATATATAAACCTGCCATCTACATCAATAATTTTTAAACGATAATAATTTGATCCTATAGCAGGAAAACTATCTGTAAACATGTATTGATTACTTATAAGGCCGGAGTTGTTAGCCGGCACAAATTCAATCTTGTTCCAGTTGGCGGCATTCATTCTTTCAATTTCGAATCCTAAAACGTTTCTTTCGTTAGTAGTTTCCCAAAACAAATTGATAAAATCATTTTGAACCTTTCCGGTGAATGATAATAATTTCAATGGCAATGTAGAAGCAACCACCGTAATTTGTACAGTGTCTTTTCCTACACCCCCCAAATCGTCAGTAACGCTTAGTTCAAATAAATAATCTCCCTGGGTAAGGTTGCTTACAACGGTACTCGCTGAATTTGCATTACCTATGCTTGCAGATGGTGGTCCGGCAATTTCCTTCCATAAATAACTTACAACACTTCCGTCAGGATCACCTGCTGCTCCGTCTAGCACCGCCCTGTTTTTTGGCAGTACCAGCATTTGATCACTACCTGCATCAACAACGGGTGTAATATTTGGAGCCAGGTTAACCGTCACCTGCACAGTATCTTTGGCAGTTGCGCCACTATTATCCGTTACTTTTAATTCAAAGCTATATGTTCCCCCTATAAGCCCTGATATGTCTGTAACAGGTGAAGATGGATTGACAATATTGTACGATGAAGACCCGGAAATTTTTCTCCATGCATAAGCTACTATACTTCCATCAGCATCACCGCCACTTCCCGCCAGTGAAACTACATTTGCTGGTAAAGTGATTACCTGGTCCAAGCCAGCGTTAGCAACAGGTGGAATATTTGCGGGGGGATTTACCAATATTTGTATAGTATCTACACCACTTGCTCCTGAATTATCTGTCACCTTTAGTTCAAAATTGTAGGTTCCCTGAACCAAATTTTTAACGGTTGTGGTGGCACTATTTAAGTTTGTAATTGTGCCAGATGCAGGCCCGGATATTTTTGTCCACGAATATTTTGTAATGCTACCGTCAGCATCTGTACCAGTTCCATTTAATGTTACACTATTTACAGGTAGCGTGATTGCCTGGTCTGCACCAGCATTTGCAACAGGTGGAATATTTGCAGCCGCATTTACGGTTACTTTCATTGTATCTAAAGCTGTTGCTCCGGAATTGTCTGTAACTTTTAGTTCAAAATTATAGGACCCTTGCACCAAACCCGTAACGGTTGTTGTGCCATTGTTTGAATTGGTTATTACTCCTGAAGAAGGGCCTGATATTTTTGTCCACGAATATTTTGTAATGCTTCCGTCTGTATCTGTTCCCGTTCCAGTGAGTGTTACGGTGTTTATTGGTAGCGTAATCGCCTGGTCTGCACCTGCATTTGCAACAGGTGGAATAT
This sequence comes from Ginsengibacter sp., assembly GCA_039931355.1. Lineage (GTDB taxonomy): Bacteria > Bacteroidota > Bacteroidia > Chitinophagales > Chitinophagaceae > Ginsengibacter. The sequence goes on along the minus strand of JBDTSD010000071.1, from coordinate 5,941 downwards.
TTGCGGCAGCGTTTACAATTATCTGCACTGTATCTACACCGCTTGCACCTATGTTGTCTGTCACTTTTAACTCAAATGTGTAGGTACCCTGCGTTAAGCCTGTAGCTGTGGTGGTAAAGTTAGTTGCGTTTGATATTACACCAGATGAAGGGCCCGATAATTTTGTCCAGGCATAGCTGACAATAGTACCGTCTACGTCCGTGCCGCTTCCGGAAAGTGTTACTGTATTCAATGGTAGCGTAATTGCCTGGTCTGCACCTGCATTTGCTACGGGTGGAATATTTATAGCCTGGTTATAATCTTTATAAAATTTCATATCCATCAAACCAATATTTTTACCATAAGCAGGAAAGCCGCTTACAAAATATGCCCTTAATGTTTTTGGACTTTTCCAGTTTGCCGTTGGATCAAATATGGTGGCAGCTACGGCAGGATAATTTGCATATAAAAAAGTTAGTTTATTATTCACAATGTTTACTTCAAATGGCTGCATGCCTCCTAAAACGGAACTTATACTTGCATTTGATTGAGCAATTACCTGGCTATTGCCGTAAACAGTGGTTACCCCGGTGGCGTGATTATTTGTATAATAAAATCTTGTAAGTATTTTTCCAGCGGCATCTAATACATCCACATAAGCCATAGTCTGGCTGCCTGAGCTGAAGTCACTGCCTTCGAAAGAAACCTGCCCTGATATTTTCCATGAATTAGTTACAGTATTTGTTCCCAAATCTCTTTGGACACTTGCAATGCCAGAGGTTTGATTGAATTGCGAAAACACATCAGGAGAGCCATCATTAACGTATTTTTTTAAGCTTGTATTAGAAACGACCGTACCTGTTTTACTCCATCCTGCTACACTGGATAGAGGAGAATCAAAAGGCAAGCCGGAATGCAGGTCAAGATAACCAACTGATACCCGAGTATAGTTAGAAGGGAAAGGAACACTTATATATTGTTCAGAGATTGAACTGAGATTGGAGATTTTCCATCTGTGAATACCGGCATGAATTGATTCATCGCCATGATATAAGTATAAATCCCCGGTAGCATTATCCTTTACAAGCGTAGGACTAAGCGCATTTCCGGCAACACCGTAACCAGCAATAGATGATCCCAAATAGCGGTCGTATCCAAATTGACCAATTGCTAAACCATCTTCGTAATAGTGATTGTAATAATTAGTTTGTGAATTTTTCCACGCCTCTCCATGATAACCAGTAATTATATTATTGTCCAATACATTTACATTACTACCTGCATCTTGGTTCACATTATTGCCAATTTCAAAACAATCTGTCTTCGGAAAAGCGCCTTTGTAGTTCAGGTGGTTTGCTTTTTGCGTTTCCCACAACCACTTATTGGTTCCTTTTTTTATTGCCCCTAAATGATAACCATCATACATAGGTCCGGTTCCGGCATAATACAGGGATGGATTGTAAAATATTACTTTATTGGTAGTAGTTAGAAAATTAAATGATACAGGGCTAACATTTCCGGGGAAATTATTAGGGTCTTTCATGGTATTTGGAGGAGTAGTTGCAAGCATTGTTCCTGAAGACGCCCAAATTGGGTTGCCAGAACTGCTAAAGCCCGTAAGCGGATAGCTTGTATAGGTAATATTGTTACCCGTGTTATAAGAGCCTGAAAATTTTGTTAACGAACCATCGGTATTTATAGAGGATACTGAATAATTATAGCCATAAATATTTACGCCCGTACTTCTTAATCCTGTTGTGGTAAGTTCCACCAATCCCATACCAGGCGCGTAGTCATATCCATAAGTTCTACCGTTGCTTAATGTGATCACACTCAGCAGACGTTTTGTTGACTGCAAGTTAATGGCGGCGCTGTTGTATCCCCAATTTCTTACATAAGCCCATCCTGAATTACCAGTTAATGGCTTAGAATAATCAATAGCAAATTCCATATAGTTTGCAAAGACGCGGGTAATATTATTAGGGTCAACACAGGTTGAATAAGTTACGCCTAAAGACATAATCGTTTCAATGTAATTTTTGTTAGATGAAAAATGCAATTCTCTTTGATTTCCACAGTCTCCAAGCCAAAAACTACCATCAGGTGCGTATGCAAGGAAACCGAAAGTATTGCCTCTCAAATCGTCAAACATAAATTTTGTGTTTGTTACATCAGGTGAATTTGAGTAGCCACCATTTACGCCCAGTTGAGTGCCTTCTGCACCGGTTGATGTATTGAAAAATCTCACCACCTGGTTTGTTTGATCAATTACCCCGATAGTTCCACTCCCATTTGCCTGTATTGCCCCGGGTATGGTAACACCTGTTAAAGAAAGCGTTGCGGCGGATAAAGTCCCATTTGCATTTACCAGGTATTTACTTATTGTGTTCGTACCCGTAACCATCCATAAATAATTTCCATCTGTTGATAAAAACCGCGGAGTCGTGAACGCCAATGTTTGCACTGTGGCGCCGGTTGTTTTATCTATAACATGAAGCTCGTTCAAGCCGCTATGCGCAACAAATAAATAGTTGCCGGATTTCTGTATGGCAAGCCCCGAAGGTTTTGACTTTGGTACGTTTAATTTATCTATTACGCTGGTATATGTTTTCGGACTTCCTATTTGTTGCATTGTGTAAGATGAGCCGTTAGCTCCAAAACTCACTTGTGAATCATCACTTACTTTGGTTACATGTATAAAACTATTGGCTGGTTTATAGGCATCATATCCTCCCCAATAAACATTAGTACCATCTGTCACAACAAAGTCTGCATTCATGGTAGAAACCTGTCCACCAAAAACATTCAGCCTTACCTGGGGACTGTTAATGTCAAATTTTGCTTCGCTTGAATAAGCCTCAGAATAACCCTGGCAGAAATACGCAGTATTGCCGGTGATAGCCATACCTGTCATTGAAGTATAATAACCCCTATGTACGCCCGAGCCGGTTTGTGATAAGGATGTATTTCCGATAATACCATCCCAATTGTAAACGACATTATTAGATAGTACTTTGATATCATAAGCCGCATCCGGAGCAGCAATGGTATTACCGTAATCATCTTTACCATCCCAGAAATCGGTAAAAGTTCCTGCCGAATAAGTTTTATTCGCCCACAGAATTCTTACCAGGGTGCTATCTTTTTTATAAACACCGGCACTAGTACTGGATGTGCTTTTTAATGTAAATGTAAAATATGCGGGATTGCCTTGTGACAGGCTTGCTTTAGAATAAAAGAGACATAAGATTACACACAGTAATCCTGCGATTTTGGTTGTTGACATAGGATAAGATTATTGTTCTTGTCCGTAGTAACGCCAACAAATAGAATGATAGTATAATCATAAAAAGAGCAAAGCAGTTGAAAATAATGGTTTTTATTAAAAACCTAAACCGCTAAAACTTATTGTGGTAAAGGGTTTTAAAAATATGTGTGTTATTTTGACACACTTTTATAGATTCAAAAATAGGGTACTTGTACTTGCAAAAATGGGCGGTTTTACTTACGCTTGTAGTAAACATTCTATTGCAAAACAATGTTATGACTACTATAGCAAAAACTCGCTTGAAATAGGTATGAAAAAATCACTCCTCCTTCGAAATTTACGAAAGATCATTCTGCCTGATTGAATAGGCCAAAAATTTCGATTGCAATAATAATTTGTAAAGAAAAAACCCCAAACAAGCACCCGATAAATTTAAAATTACATCATCAATATCTGGATAACCTACCTGGAAAATATACTGATTCAACTCAATAAAAACACTTAAGAGCGTTGCCCATAAAAGAATAAATCTTAACCTGTCCATTTTAAAAACCCGCAAGAGAATAATAGAGAAAGGCACAAATAATAGGATGTTTCCGAACAGGTTGAGAAAGAAATTAAAAACCTCAAATTTATCATTCTTGTTCATTGAAAGAAATGTATTTACATTATTCTTTATAGGAACAAAATTTACTTCATAATTAAAATGGCCGTGTCTCCTTCTCCTGGCAAAAAAAACCAGGTAACCAAGAATACCAAAGTAGAAAGATGAATATAAGATTCCAAAAATCTTCAGTGCATGCTTATTATATTGCAAAGCGATAAATATTTCGTGTCATATTTATATAATAAAAAAACCTTTCAATAGTTAGGTTGAAAGGTTGTAAATGTATTAGGAATCTATAAATAAAATTAAACTGTTATCTCTTTCTACCAATTTTTTTGAACAAACCTATTTCATTTTCGGGTCAAAGAATTGAGACTCATATCCCGGCCTTCTTGCGCTACGTTTTCATTAATTTTTATTTCTTTCATTTTTATCTGAATTAAAAATTCGTAATAAGCCATATTTATACAGTATATAAATCCCTGGCTACCTTCTAAAAAACCAAGGTTAATAAAATAGGCGTGAAAAAAACGTAAGAAAGGCCAGCCAGGCAACCTGCTTAGCCATGATTTCAATGCAGGATTCCGAATACTTCCGTGACTGGAAAATGTATTTTTAAAAGGTGGGCAATTATTAAGGCGCGATATAGCTTCACTCGTTGAATAGCGGTTATGCCGGTCAATCCAATGAGACCAGCCTTTGGAAAAGCCATAGTGCAGGTATGGTTCTTTAATATATTCGATCCGGCCTATTATGCAATCTTCTTTTTGCCCATGGCCAAAGTCCGTAAACCTTGCCCGGCCTTTTCGTAGAAGCCTAAATTGCCATTTTGGAAAATTGTCTGAGTACTTTAACCATCTGTGATCCAGCATCATTTTCCAGCAACAATAAAAGCCGGCAATTTCTTCATCAGCCTTGGTCACAGATGTAAACACGGCCTCACGGAATTTTTCTGTTACCACTTCATCAGCATCTAAAAAGAGTATCCATTCATTCTTAACATTGATAGTATCTAATGCAAAATTTCTTTGCTGCCCGAAGCTTTTAAATGCATTAAGCCAGGTGTGGGCTCCGTTTTGTTTTGCTATCTCGACTGTTGTATCTGTACTGCCAGAGTCCAATATGTGAACATCATCAGCCCATCGCAATGAATTCAAACAAGCCGGTAAATCTTGTTCTTCATTTTTTGTAAGAATAATTACGGAAATCATCAAGTCAATTAATTCAGTTTACTTATGATGCCTGTCGAATGTTTTCTTTCAAATGCTTTTCATTATACATCGAACAAAGAATAACTGTTTTAGAATAATCAACAAGTAGTTTTTCTAATTTTTCCCTGGGATTCATCAGCTCAATACTTCCTCTTAGTGGGGAGAAGAAAATATTTGATGCATTTGAACGCTCCTCAGTAACTTTTTTATAATCACTGTCCACAGGTGAATTATTGAATTGTAGTATATCAAAACGGTGGAGATAAGATTCGTGGAGATGCTTTTGACTCTTCATATAGGCTAGTCCCCATGCCCTGATTTTACCTTCTTCTTTCAGCCGCAGTGCAGCATCACAAAGCTCATCTATATTTTGTATGCTGGTTAATGGCTCGTGTATTAAAAAATAATCCAGGTAATCTGTTTTTAATGCCCGTAAACTTTTTTCAAGGTTTTTTCGCATTTGAAGGCTACTTATTTCAATTCTATCATGAAAAAAATCAGCCACGCTTTTTTCATTTTGATCAACAGGTGTAAAATTATCGCTATTGGTTTTTGGTTTTTTTAAAAATCTAATAACCGGTTTTACAGGCTTGAGCAAATTTGCCTTCCAGTTAGCTACGATACCAAACTTACTTGTTAGTATTATTTCTTTTCGTTTTGTTTTGAATACTTTTCCAACAAACTTTTCGGCTTCTCCATATCCATAAGAACGTGCAAGGTCGAAGTGAGTAACACCGTTATCAAAAGCATTTTCTAAAGCCCTGCGACTTATTTCGGCACCTTTGGACCCAAGAATAGGGGCACATCCGAAGCCAAGTACAGATGATTGAATTCCTTTCACAAGTTCTACTGTTCTCATTTTTGCGTTGTTAAATG
>JBDTSD010000070.1:0-20323 GCA_039931355.1 Ginsengibacter sp. | reverse complement strand
CGCTATCACAAAGCATCTATCTTTTTGAATTAAAAGTAACAGACAACAATGGTGCTTCATCAAAAGACACCATGCAGGTAACTGTGAATGCTGCAGCAAATATTCCTCCGGTTGCAAGCGCTGGTACTGATAAAAATATAACACTACCAACAAATAATGTTTCATTAAGTGGAACAGGCACTGATGCAGATGGAACGATTAGCAGCTATGTTTGGACAAAAATTTCAGGTCCTTCAGCAGTAATAGCTAATGCTACTTCTGCAACCACGAACGTTACATCACTCTTACAAGGTGTTTATCTTTTTGAATTGAAAGTAATAGACAACAGCGGCACTTCATCAAAAGACACCATGCAGGTAACTGTGAATACGGCAGCAAATATTCCTCCTGTTGCAAATGCAGGATCAGATAAAATTATAATGCTGCCAACAAATAATGTTTCGTTGAGCGGAACCGGCACAGATGCTGATGGAACAATCAGTAGTTATGTTTGGACAAAAATTGGAGGCCCTTCAGCAACAATAAGCAATGCACATTCTGCCACGACAAATGTTAAATCACTATCAAAAAGTGTTTATCTTTTTGAATTAAAAGTAACAGACAACAGCGGCACTTCATCAAAAGATACAATGCAGGTAACTGTGAATGCGGCAGCAAATATTTCCCCGGTTGCAAATGCAGGATCAGATAAAATTATAACGCTGCCAACAAATAATGTTTCACTGAATGGAACAGGCACTGACGCAGATGGAACGATCAGCAGTTATGTTTGGACAAAAATTTCGGGCCCTTCAGCAACAATGGCCAATGCTACTTCCGCAACCACAAACGTTACATCACTCTTACAAGGTGTTTATCTTTTTGAATTAAAAGTAACAGACAACAATGGCGCTTCCGCCAAAGATACCATGCAGGTAACCGTAGTTAATACAGCGGTAAACATTCCACCGGTTGCCAATGCTGGTTCGGATATTACGATCACTTTGCCAGTAAATATTGCAACTTTAGCGGGAAGCGGAAACGATCCTGACGGCACAATAAACAACTATAAATGGATTCGGCTTTCTGGTCCTGCACTATGTAATATTGTAAATGCGTCGTCGCCAGTCACAGACGTTTCAGGGTTAGTGCAAGGCGTATATCTATTTGTACTACGTGTTATAGATAACAATGGTGAAAAAGGTTACGATACCTTGAGTGTAACCGTAAATGCAGCAACCGTAAACATTCCACCAATTGCCAACGCAGGCGCCGATCAAACAATTGTTTTACCGGTTGATAGTGCGAGCCTTTCTGGAAATGGAATGGATGCGGATGGCGTTATAAAATCCTATAGCTGGAAGCAAATTGCCGGGCCATCGAATGCTAATATGGTTTTACCCTCTTCTGCAAATACAGAAGTGACTAATCTCATGGGCGGTAATTATTATTTCGAACTATCGACAACAGATAACCTGGGCGCGGTTGGTAAGGATACCGTAACAATTGCTGTTGCAGCTCCACGGATTACGTTTCAAAGCAGCAGCAGGCTGAAGGTGTATCCGAATCCCGTACAGGATATCGCAACACTTGAGATTACCACAGGAAAATCAAACACAAGCCTGTTGATTATGGTGAATGATATGCAAGGCAATACGGTTTACAGGCAGCAGATACCTGGCGGACAGAGCACTTTGTTCTACAAAATAGATATGGGTAATCTGACGGGAGGTATTTATGTTATCACAGTCTACTTTAACGCTATCGAAAATCAAAGTATAAGGGTTTTAAAAAACTAATTAAAAGTGCGGAAGAATGCGTGGGTGGCAAGTTGCAGCATTGCCTTGTCACCCTCTGTATCTCCATAGCAATATATAGACGAGTAATTATTCAAATCATATTGCCGGAGAATCCTGTTGGCTTTCTCATTATAATTGCAATTAATTCCTGCTAATTTGCCGGTTATTTTTTCATCAACAACTTCCAGTCGTGTTGCAATGCATTCCAGTTCATTTTGTTTGCACCAGCCTTCGATCCAGTTAGTTGCCGAGGCCGATACCACTACAACTTCGTTGCCATTTTTTTTGTGCTCATATATCTTTTCTACGGCAGATGAATTTATAATCTGTGGCAATCTTTCCTGCGTAAACAAGTCACAAATTTGTATAAACGTGTCTATATTATAATCTCTAAAAAACCACGTGAGTAATTTCTCCTTGGTTTTTTGATTGGAAATTAATTTAATTTTCATGCCCAGCATCCAGGGAGAAAGCATGACGAGGCCGCCATAAAAGCGTAGTTTGCCATGATGAAATTTTATTAGTTCCAGCATGCTGTCACGCGTAGTAATTGTTCCATCAAAGTCGAAAAATGCAATAGAAGGCAATTATTTTTTTATTTAAAAATAGTTACATCTTTCATATAAAGAATTATATAAAAGCTCACAATCCACAGCAGGATTGTTACCTGAATAAACCGGTCTTTATATAAAATTTTAACCGGCGATTCTGAATCATGATTTACAAAAATAATCTGCAGGTAACGTAAAATGCCTGCCATTACAAACAGGCAAGTGTAATAAAGCCTGTAGGTTCCCAACCGCGTCATGACTTCGTCAGACATTGTGTACATAAAATAGGCAACAATGGTGACAGCACAAATCAGCGACAGCGCGACATTTATAAATTCAAGGTTATAACCTTTGATTGCTTTGCGCATTTCGTTTCCTGAATCTAATTTTATTAATACATCATCCCGCCGCTTTCCGATGGCCAGGAACAGTGCCAATAAAAAGATCATAATTGTTAGCCATTCACTCAATCCTATTCTGCCAATTACAGCTCCTGCTTTTACCCTCAGCACAAACCCAATGGCAATAATCAAAATGTCAAGTATTGCAATTTTTTTCAGGCCAAAAGAATAGCCGGCATTGAGCAAAAAATAAATAAATAAAACAAAGAAAAATTTATCGCGGATTAGCCAGGCCCAGGAAAAGCCGGCACAGAATAATAATACGGCGATAATTATAGCAGCGTTTTTATTGATCGCCCCCGAAGCTAACGCCCTGTTTCTTTTTACAGGGTGTCTTCTATCTTCTTCAATATCACGGTAATCATTTAGAATATAAATGCTGCTGGCCACGAGGCAAAAGCAGGCAAATCCCTGTAATATTTTTAATAACACCGGTGCATTAAAAGCCTGCCCCGCAAAAAATACGGGGATGTATAAAAAAAGATTTTTTGCCCAATCTTTCGGTCGCAGAAGATTGATATAATTCTTCATAACCAAGCTTGTTTATTTGTGGTGGTTAGATCGGAGCGTGCAATAATTTCTTTTTCAATGAGCCACAGCATCATTGGCATAAAAATTAAAATTACCGGTACCATAAAAAGGCGTGTTTGATAGGCAACAACTGAAATGTAGTGCACCGCAAACCAGACCGGAACCATAAATAAAAACCACTTTTTCAATAAGTGCGGGAACACTTTAAACTTGTACAAAATAATAAAAGGAATCACTCCAAAGGTGCCAATCAATTCCAGGTATGCCTTTACACCTATTGCGCTAAAGAGATTTAATTTAAGCATTCCAATCCCGGCTTTTGTTTTCCATACCTGTTGCGGCACATATCCATAGTGCCACCTGACCGCTATAAAAATAGCCATGAAAATAATATATAAGGCAATAGTGTTTATCCAAACATTTTTTTTAGGGAAAACTATCTTTTTTAAATTTTCTTTTTTGAAAGAAAATTGTGTGAAGTCCATTTCAGAGACAAAATAAAGTGCCGGTATCAGTAATCCCGTTTCCCTGTTAAGTGCTGCAAGCGGCACGATGAGAAACAGCCACATTTTATTTTTATTATAAACGATTAAGTTGGCAGTGATGAGGTAAAAAATTATATCAAGGTAGGTATTGAACGATAGGTCAGCGGCGGTTACAGCATTACCAAAAGCCAATGCGAGAAAGTTAATACCAAAAAATATTAACCATTTACTTTTTACAAAATAATTCCATAGGCGCCAGGCAAGATAGAAGATAAAGAAATGCTCGATAAACCTGAATAAAGTGAAGATCAGCATATACTTCATGACACCAGGCGTATGCGTCAGCTTTACCAATTCATCGGTGCCTGCGCTGGTTCCCGAATCGCTTTCAATATGAACCTGGAACTTTTTCTCTATTGGAAAAATCTTGTCAACGGTATTATTATAAACCCACATAATACCCTCAATGGTAAAAGGGCATAAGATGCGATATTGCCAGGGATTAAAAAAATCTGAATGGCCTTCTATTACCGCTTTATGCCGTTCGTAAGTTAGCAGTCCATTGCTGTAATAAAAATTTCTATAGACCGGGTATATAGATAAAAGGGCAAAGCAGAAGCTCAAAAATAATAATCGCCATTTATCTTTTTTGAGCGACGAGGGTGTAGTGGGGGTAAACATACATCAGTCTTTTTTCTTGTTCTATAATATCAAAACCATTTTGTTGCAGCAACTTCAGAGCTTTGTTTATAGAAATTTCATTTCCTATTTCCCTTGCAAAAATTAAATCGTGCAACTTGTTGAAAACAACAAACGGGCTTGCACCATCAATATCTTTCAGTATCAGCCTGCCGCCTGGCTTTATCTTTTCTGAAAGGTTTTTTAAAAAATCTGCCTGTTTTTTTTTGGGAAGATGATGCAGCACATCTACTAAAAAAACAGTGTCCATATCATTCAATTCAACTGGAAAATGTTCTCCGTCATACACTTCAAATTTATAGCGCTGCCGCCCTGATTGCTGGAAAAGAAGCTTTGCATTTTTTATTAGCCTCTCTTTTATTTCAATTCCAAAAAGATACGAAGGACGTGCGTACTCTGATAAAAGTAAAAGCAACTGACCGCTACCGCAGCCTACATCACCCACTTTTTCACCATCCCTTACTTTCTGTATTAAACTGATGTATGGGCAAATCAGTGAGCGGTATTTTATCTTAAGGCTATCGAGAAAACCGGTTGTAAAATGCTTTTGTTCCAGGAAACGCATAATCATTTTATTGTCCGGTCCTTTTACGATCTTATTTTTCATTTCAGGCGGCAAAATAACCATTATACTTTTATAACTCCAAAAAGGCAATAAAATTATAACGGCTCAAAATTTGCTTAATCTCTTTGTTAATCCAACCTTTGTTATGAAGACCAGAAAGAAATTTCTTGTTTTTAAAATTTCATTTATGAATAAAAAATTACTAACGCTTTTCTTCTCTTTATTATTTTTCATTTTTGCGTTACAAGTAACGGCACAACCTTATAAAAGAATTTGCGTAATTGGGTCTTCTACGGCGTGGGGGTATTTCGGAAGCGCGAACCCTTCATTAGGATTGTATCCAAGAGATAGCGCATGGACATTCAAATTATCCAAATACTATCAAAACCTCGGGCAGATAGACACCCTTTTTAATATTGCTTCTGTTGGCACCGATCCTTATTCAGGTATGCCTTCAAGCTATACTCCGCCTGGTGGCCGTAACACGCCTGATGGCCGCTACAATATTACGAGGGCTGTAAATTTTGTACCCAAGCCGGATGTAATAATTGTAAACTACCCCTCAAATAATTATGATTGGCAAACTAACCAGGAGATTTTGTTTTGTTTGCAAACAATAAAAGATTCGGCTAATGCAGCGGGTATTCAATGTTACATTACAACCACGCAACCACGTAATACTTTTAATGCCGCTGAACGACAAAAGTTAAAAGACCTGCGGGATATAATTTTAAATAGGTTTGGGATATATGGTATTGATTTTTTTACGGATATAGTAGAGGAGCCATCGCTTAATATTCTTCCCATTTATTCCTTAGGCGATGGGATACACACAAACCCGGCAGGCCAAACAGTGCTTGAGCAAAAAGTAATTGAAAAAGATATACTGCTTAATACATTGGCTGTGAATTTCCTGAATGTGAGCGGTGTAAAAGAAAAGGCAAAATCAAAAATTTCCTGGTCAATTTCGGGTGATAAAAGTCTAAATCAATTTATAATAGAGCGAAGCTCAAACGCAAAGGATTTTGATGAAGTAGGTAAGGTGACTGCGGTTAAATCTATGGGTATTCAAAAGTATGAGTTTATTGACGACAAGCCGTCCAACTCGGTTAATTATTATCGTATAGAAGCGATAGAAACCGGTAACCAAAAAATATTTTCAAAGGTGGTTGCCATATTGCAGTTCAGGCAGGCATTCCAGGTGGGTAAACTTTTTCCTATCCCTGCAAAAAATGAAATAAATGTAAAAATATTTTCTGCCAACCCTCAAAAACTGACGTTCAGCATAGTGGATATAGAAGGAAGAATTATGCGAAAGGAAACAAGACTCGTGTCTTCTGAATTTATATATTCTACAAATGTGGCCGGCTTTTCCACAGGAAAATATACACTCGAAATTCAAGCTGAGTCGCAGAAAGAAAGTCTTCAATTCATAAAATAAAATTATACAAATGTTGCTGGGCTTAATATGTTTCTTTTGCAACAGATTGATATTTACCATCACTTCTGTCTAAGAGTTTTACCTTTGAAATAATAACCATGTTTTTACACACACAAAACCAATTTAAAATGAAACCTATTTTACGAGAAAAATTACTTCCGGGCCGCTTACTTAAATTGCTGATCGCCTTAACAATTTTTGTTTGTTCTTCGTTTGCTTTTCAACCGGCCCATGCACAGACAGGGGAAGCGCTTAACTTTGATGGCGTAGATGATTATGTTGATCTCCCCTTTATTGTTCAAAATTCTTATACTAAAGAGGCTTGGATAAATTTACCGGTAATAGATGGAGGCATACATAATATAATATCAGGCAGCCAAACAGCACTATATGTTATTAATGGTCAGTTAACTGCCGGCCATTATCCAAACTTTAGTGAAGTACAGGACCCGACGCCGTTAGTTGCCGGGACATGGTATCATGTATCTGTAACGTATGATGTTGCTACCGGCATTATGACTCTTTACAAAAATGGTACGATGGTTTCCAGTGCATTAACGCCCACTTATGTAGAAACAGAAAACTATATTGGCGCTCTTTATGTAGGAGCGGCAGGTTATTTTTTTCAGGGGACAATAGATGAAGTAAGGTTTTGGGATGTAGCTCAATCCGCGGCTTTTATTGCCGCAGATGCTAATTGTTCATTAGTAGGAACTGAACCTAATCTTACCGCTTATTATAATTTTAACCAGGGAACAGCAGGAGGGGCAAATCCAACTGAAACTACATTGGCCGATAATTCAGGTAACACGCAGGATGGTGTTCTGATGAATTTTGCCTTAACAGGTGCCACTTCGAACTGGATTGCTCCGGGTGCGCCGCTAACGGGTCCTTGTAGCCCGCTGCCGATTGAGCTTAGTTACTTCGCTGCTGAAAAATCAGGCGCAAAAATCAGCCTTGTATGGAAGACATCATCAGAGCATAACAATGCAGGCTTCACTATCGAGCGTTCTGAAAACGGCACTACGGGCTGGACGAATTTAGGATTCATAAAAGGTGCCGGAAACTCATCAAGAGAGATCACCTACAAGTATAGTGATCTTACTCCTCTGAAAGGAAGTAATTTTTATCGTCTTAAGCAATCAGATTTTGATGGTACACCAAAATACAGTTTTGTAAGAAATGCAAAATTTGACGGTAACCTTAAAGCAATGCTGCTCTATCCTTCCATTACCCGGAATAAGGTTACAATTGAATTGAGTGATAACCAGCTTTTGAATACACAATTATTTGTGTTAGATAACCAGGGCAGGGTAGTGAAGAAAGAAACAATTACCCAAATGAAACAAGACGTTGATGTAAACTCTCTACAAAACGGAATGTATTTTATAAAGACTGAAAAAGGAGATACGGAGAAATTTATCAAACAATAAATAAAAATTTTTTTAAATGTAAAGAGGCGCTCCAGGAGCGCCTTTTTACATTTATGAAGTAACTCGTTTATTGAAATTATTAGTTGACATCATCCGAACCACAGGGGTACTTTATTTTCCATAATAAATTTCTATTCAGCATCTTTGTTTTTTTTATCTAAAAATAAAAATGGCAGAAACTTCTTTAGAAAGAAGGCTGGGCCTTGGCCATGCTACAGCCATCAACATGACCGACATGGTAGGCATTGGCCCGTTCATTACCATGCCAATGGTTATCGGTATGATGAATGGCCCATGGTTTTTGTATGCATGGATTGCGGGCGCATTTCTTTCACTGGTAGATGCGATGATATGGAGTGAACTCGGAACGGCTTTTCCACGGGCAGGAGGCTCGTACAATTTTCTAAAGGAAGCTTATGGTAAGAAAGGTGCGGGTAAAATGATGAGCTTCTTATTTGTTTGGCAAACAATGATACAGGCGCCGTTGGTTATAGCATCAGCCGCTATCGGTTTTGCAAAATATTTTTCTTACATCGTACCGCTTACCGGTGTTATGGAAAAAATAGTGAGTGGGAGCGTGGTTGCGCTTATCGTCGTTTTGTTGTATCGTAAAATCGAGGCTATCGGCAGAATAAGTATTTTCCTTTGGAGCGGTGTTATCATTACTATGTTCTGGATAATTGGCAGTGGCATCGCTCACGGTAACTTTTTAGCTCCTATAAAAAATATAAATAATGGAGTAAGCATTGATTATGCATTTGTGACGGCTATAGGATTTGCAAGCGTGAAGTCAGTGTATAGTTATTTAGGATATTACAATATTTGCCATCTCGGCAGCGAAATAAAAAACCCTTCTAAAAATATTCCGCGAAGTATGTTTATTTCCATCCTGGCAATTGCGATATTATACCTCATGATGAATATAAGTGTGGTGAGCGTGATACCATGGGAGCATGCAAAAAATAGCGAATTTGTCGTGAGCGAGTTTATACAAAATCTCGCCGGAAATGGTGCCGCAAAAGTTGTTACCTGTTTAATTTTATGGGTAGCTTTTGCCTCTGTCTTTTCTGCAACTCTTGGCTATAGCCGTATTCCCTATGCAGCGGCGGGAGACGGAGAATTTTTTTCGGTCTTTGCACGAATACATCCAACAAAAAATTTCCCACACATATCATTGTTAGTTCTTGGTGTGATTGCATTTATGTTTAGCATGCTGTTCAGGTTAAGCGATATCATCAGTGCCATTCTTGCTATGCGTATTATGATCCAGTTTATAGGGCAGGCTATTGGTTTGCTGTTGTTAAGAAGCAAGAAAAATGGCGTTGAATTTCCTTACAAGATGCCACTGTTTCCATTCCCTGTTATTCTTGCTATTGCGATGTGGTTATTCATACTTTTTTCTACCGGGAGCAAGCTTATGCTTGGTGGAATAGCGGTAACAATTATTGGCCTTATCATTTATTTTATAAAAGCAAAAATTAAAGTCGAATGGCCATTCAATAGTGACAGGTCGTGACCTTTTCTTTCACAATTATTATTAGACAGGGCGCGACCTGTTCCTACCTGGGAAGACTATTTTGTAAACGCACTATTTCACTTTGCATTTCTTCGATTTTATCAAGCAAGTGATTGATGGTTTCAATACCTTCTAAATTTATGTCGAGGTCGTAGTGTAACCTCACAAATTTCTCTAACTTATGCAGGTCATTTGAATGTATGAAAGAAGAACGTTTTACTGTAGTGATGCTAATCAGCCCGGAATTTTGTAGAGAGCTTATGAATGAATATTCAATATTGTGATGCAAACAAAAATCTTTAGCTGGTATTAAATCTTCTGTTTTCATGTGAATAGATTTTTACTATAATTTGGAAAGTTCAGTAAATAGTTCTTTTTGTTTATCGGTTAAGTTGGTAGGTAATTTTACATTCCATGTTATGTATAAATCACCAAACTGTCCTTCTTTTTTATAGAGAGGATAACCCTTTCCTTTCAGACGTATCTTTGTGCCACCCTGTGTTTCAGGCTGTACCTTCAGTTTAATCTTTCCAGTTAAAGTATCAATTGTTTTTTCGCCTCCAAGTATTGCGGTGTACAAATCAATGTCTTCATTTTTATAAAGATCATTTCCCTGCCTTGTGAATTCCGTATCGTTTTTCATTATAAATGTTATATATAAATCTCCGTTGGGGCCACCGTTTGCACCGGGGCTTCCGTAATTTTTTAGCCGGATTTGCTGGCCATTCTCCACTCCTGCCGGTATGGTTATTCTTATATTTTTTCCGTTGATGGTTAAAGTTTGCTTATGCGTTGTATAAGCATCTTTTAAAAATAATTGTAGCTCCGCATTATAATCCTGGCCACGATATTTTGGTTGTTGCCTGGAGCGTTTGGCTCCGCCGAAAAGTGATTCAAAAAAATCTGAAAATCCCGAGTCATCATCAGACGAATAAGTATATTGGCCAAAGTCCTGTCCTCCGAAACCACCACCACCAAAACCTCCAGAACCCCGCTGCTGCTTAGCATTCTCAAACTGGTCCGCATGTTTCCAGTCTTTACCATACTGGTCATATTTTTTTCTCTTCTCCGGATCGCTTAATACTTCGTTGGCCTCATTTATTTGTTGGAACTTTTTATGCGCTTCCTTATCATTAGGGTTTACATCAGGATGAAGTTTCCTGGCCAACTTACGATAAGCTTTTTTTATTTCATCCGCACTCGAGGTTTTCGCAATGCCAAGTGTTTTATAATAATCTACAAAATCCATTTTCGTGCTTTAAGTTATTGATGGATAAAATTAAGAAGTAAAAAAATAAAACACGAACGATGTTTTAGCATTAAGAAGTTTCTACCCGCAGATTTTCAGCAGGCAAATTGAAAGTATTTATCTTACGTTACATCGTTTCTGATAAAATAAGAGTCAAATGAAAAAGCTTCCGGTAATTATTATTTCAATGTTCGCATCCTGCACCATTGCTCCAAGAATTAGTGTGTCAAATGAAATTCCAGTTAAAAGCAGCGTTGGCATTGATGGAAAAATATTTGCCACCGCTTACATGCAGAGAGCCGCTGAATACAGGGCTTTGTGTTTCCAGGCGTATAACATTGCGCATCTCCGGGTTAATGAAATTGCAAATAAAGACTATCCAAGGCCTAAAGCATTGATAACAGATATTGATGAAACCGTTCTGGACAATAGCCCTTATGAAGCACATCAAACTTTGCAAGGCAAAGATTACGAATTGGCATCGTGGGCTGAGTGGACAGCGATGGCAAACGCTGATACAGTGCCTGGGGCTCTCTCGTTTTTAAAATATGCTTCTTCAAAAGGCATTGAAGTTTTTTACGTTACCAATCGCGGAGAAAAGGAAAGAGATGTTACTTTAAAAAATCTTCAAAAATTTAATTTTCCAAATGCCGATAATGCACACATTATGTTGAGAGAAAATAATTCTTCTAAAGAAGAGAGACGAAAGTCAATTGCCGCCTCGTATTCTGTGACTATGCTTTTAGGAGATAATCTTGCTGATTTTGATTTTCTATTTGATGTAAGAAACACCGGCGACAGGATGAAGAACGTGAACACCTCAGCCAGCGAATTCGGAGACCGGTTTATTATCTTACCAAACTTTACATACGGAGATTGGGAATCATCATTGTATAATTATACGCCTTCACTTACGCAATCGCAAAAAGATTCTTTAATAAAAGCAGCCCTTATAACTTATTAGTAAAAAAATGATATTTATGCCGTGTTTATTGCTTTGAAATCCATTCTTTGGCCATTGCTATCTCTTCCATTTTAAAGCCCTTTGTTTCTCCGGGAATTAATTTTCCGAAAACATTTGTAAACTTTTTAATGTTATCACTTTTAGAAACGATGGCGAGCTTACGCCATTTAGTAAAATATTTAAATCCTAAAAACGCGTCATCTATCCATGCTCCGGCTGTATAGTTTGACAGTGGCGTATCCACCACAAGAAGGTAGTTTATCTTGCCAAAGGCTTTGGCTACGCTATCTACCAACGGATAAATAATTTTTTGATAATCCTCGCTTGTTATTTTATCTACTGCACGGAAACCTGTAACGTACGCAGGTAAGCCGGTTATTACTTCTATCATATATTTCTGTTTAATTTTTTAAAAGAATACAGTTTAATATGCTCATTCAGAACAATTCTACTGTGTTTTCGCATACCCGTTAAGTGGAAAAAATTCCCCTAACTATATAGAAATTATTATAAAGATACATTTTAGAAACCTGTATTCTTGGTGGCATCATTTTAGTTATTCTTAGAGTAAAAAATATATCAATTATGAGTGCAAATGATAAATTAACCGAAGTGTTAAACGATCTTATCCAAATTAATAACGATAGGACAAAAGGTTATGAAAATGCAGCTAAAGATGCTAAGTCAACTGATGTAGATCTCAATGCAACATTTACTAAGATGGCTGATGAAAGCAGAAAATATGCTGCGGAACTTACCAACGAAGTAGCAAGGCTCGGAGGTGACCCTGCGACAGGAACAACCAGCGGCGGAAAAATTCATCGTGCCTGGTTAGATGTGAAGGCCACTTTCTCTGGCAACGACAGGCAAGCCTTACTTGACTCGTGTGAGTTTGGAGAAGATGCCGCACAAAAAGCTTACAGAAATGCGCTTGCTTCAGATGCAGAGATGAGTGCAGAAACGAGAAATTTAATTACAGATCAGCAATCTTCTTTGAAAACTTCGCATGATCTTATTAAAAAATACAGGGATGCAAACAAAACGGTAAGCGCTTAATCCTGCAAGAATTTTTCTTAACTATGTAAACGAAAATTAAAAAGCCCTGGCATTTTGCCGGGGCTTTTAGCTGTGATAAAAAACTTATCAATTACCAGGCATATCAAGATTGTTTAAAAAATTTCTTTCTTCTTTTTTTCTAATTCCAAAGTTATATCTAACGTTAATGCTCACACGCCGTGTATCAGATTTTCTAAAGCCTGTTGCATAGATGCTCCCCTGTGATAAAGTAAAATTATTATTGTTGGTATAAAACAAATCATTACCGCTAAGTGTAACTATTAATTTCTTTTTCAATAGTTGTTTGTTGATGCTGAGATTAAGTGATCCAAAAGGAGTGAGCTCATAAAATTGTTGTTGCCCATTGAAGCGTGCAAAACCATGTAAAGTAATTTGTGAGGTGGCAGAGAGTTTAAATGTTTGGTAGGTAAAAAAAGATATGCTTCCCCTCTTGTAAGAGAGTGGTTTGCCTTCGTAAAGCCCCTGGTAAAAATTATGGTTGTATTGTGCGCCTGCCACAATAAAATACTTTCCACCGGGAGGTATTGCGCCTAATATCCGGAAATAAGTTTCTTTGTTATTCCCCAGGTTATCATAAGTTCTATAAGCCGTGCGTTTACTGGTATCAGCCTGGTAAACGACATTGGTAAAAATGTCTTTTGTATCATTCACTCCCAAAGCGAAGATGGGCCTTTCATCTACGGAAATGTTGGCTTCATAATTCTGCGTGAATTGCGGACGTAAATTTGGATTGCCTGTTTCAAAAAGATAAGGGTCGATATATCGTTGCGAAGGATTGAGTAGCTGGTAACCGGGCCGGCTGATGGTTCGCCTATACACAAGATACGCCCGGAGGCCGTATCCCATTATTTTCATAAGATCACGGCTTAGGTAAACGTAAGGGAAAAAGTCTGTACGATTTATGTTGAAAGAAGTATCAGTAGGTATTTGTTGCTTTCCTTTCATGATGGTGTTTTCCACTCTGGTGCCGGCCTTTAAAGTAATTCCATATAAAGTTTTAGATGCCTGGAAATACCCGGCGTTGATATTTTCATAATAGTTATAAGAACTGGTCCTGGCTGCATCTTTTGTTCTCGTTCCGTTTATTAAAAGAAAATAATCAGTGGTGTTTTTAAAGTTGGTAACAGTTGTTTTTAATCCGGTTTCCATTAAAAAACTTTTAGGAAATTTTAATAACAAATTACTTTGTGCTGAGAAGAAATTCAGATTGGTTTTTAAAGAACCATCACCACTGTTGGAAGCAACAAAAGGCACGTAAAAATTTGTCGTAAAGTTTTGTTTCGTATTATTTGGCGAATAATTATAAGAGATATCATTTGTCCATTCTGAACCGAGGCTATCTATGCTAATCTTTGAAGACAGGCCTTGCGAGAGAAAGAAAGCATTATTTTTATTGCTAACGTCTGCTATATTCTCTACCGCGATCGCGCCAGTACTTATTTTATGTATGTTGCTTGCATTGGTTGATTGGTTATTGTCGTTGCTAAGGCTAAGCCTTCCATCATAGCTTACTTCCCATTTTTTATTTAGCTGGTAACTGGTGCCAAAACCGATGTAATAAGTATTTCCGGGATAGACAGTAAAAGCATCCTGGCTTAATGAAGAATCCGGCGCAAATACCCTGTCTGTCTTTATTTCATCATAAGTGTTTTTATGGGTGGCCTGTACATTAAAATAACTGGATAAAGCACCAGTATTGTTGTTAAGGTTGAAGCCGATATATTGTGTTCCATATTTTCCCTGGTTCATTCCTGCGTTTACGCTTCCCGTTAGTCCAATCTTTACGCCTTTTTTTAGAACAACGTTTACAATACCGCCTGTGCCTGATGCATCATATTTAGCGGAGGGCGTACGCAATATTTCAATGCTTGCTATTGAATTAGGCGGAAGGCTTTTTAATAAAGAAGCAACATCTGCCGTACTCATTTTTTGTTCCCTTCCATTTATGTATATAGAAGCGGGCGTGGTGCTGTTCAAATAAATATTCCCATCCTGGTCAACAAAAAGCCCGGGGGTTTTTTCAAGAACCTCATAGCCACTTGTAGAACTTGCTACAAGATTTTCAGGATCAACAATTGTTTTATCATCTTCCTGCCGCATCAAGGGCTTTGTTGATTTTACTACAACTTCATCCAGTATTGCCGCGCCATGTTCCAGTGTAAAGGTGAAGACGGGTTGATCATTTTTTATAGTAATTCCCTTTTGAAATTCCGCATAGTTAATTGAAGTAATTGTAACCGAATATTTATCATCATGCATAAGAAGAAAAGATATGCTGCCTGTGGTGTCTGTTACCTTTTCCAAAAAATGTGTCGAATCATTCAGGGGAATAACTTTCACTGTGCTGAAAGGAATAGGCTCAGATTTCCTGTTGATGATCTTAAATGTTACATTGGTTTTTTGCGCTAACAATTTTGTGGGAAAGAGAAAACCCGTCACAATAATTGTGAAGAAGAAATATTGCAGGAAGTGTTTCGGAGTAAAATAAAATTCCATAGAGGCAGGGTCAGTTTACCGGCAAAACTAACGGTTGCGCTTAAAAGTTCTCCGTTTCAATTGTTGGATTTTTGTGAAATTGAAATACAAAACGTCAGATGACCTTAACCGCGCCTTATTACAAGAGGGCCTTAATAAAATCAACGGCTTCTGTGATCATTTGCTCAAGTTGGGGGCTTGTTGCTTCGAAAGGATGTTTAGTATTGAAAGTGTGTGTTGCGCCAGGGATAATTTTAAGGGAAGTGCTGTTGTTATTCATTTTCGCCCATTCATATTTTGTAAGGCTATGTTCCAGGGGAATTGCTTCATCATTTTCTCCATGAAGTATAAGCAATGGTTGAAGGAGTTTTTTTATTTCACTTTCCACATTCCATTGTGTATCGCTCCGTAATATTTCGTTTAAAAATTCTTCTCCCTGCGGCAGCATTTGTTTAGTGCGATTATTCCTTTTGTAAAAAATTTTATCCCGCTTCCATTCATCCATCATTTCTTTAGGCCAAAAATCAAGTTGCTTAACCGTGCTTACTAAAATAATACCTGTGATATTTATATTTTGAGCCTGGGCCTTTGCGGCGGCAAAAATTGCAGGAACACCTCCAAGGCTATGCGCCAGTAAAAATATTTTAGAATGCTTTCTGAAGTGCTCAGAATCCAGGTTTGCCAATACGTACATTGTGTCTTCAACCTCCAGGCGCATGGAATTCTTTTCATATTTTTCCAGGTCTTCAAAATAATCCCCATCTCCCTTAACCCCGCCATGGCTAAAGTTGAAACTATAGCTTGCAATGTTATTATCGGCAAGGCTTTGCTGAATATGGGGGAACATTCCATAATTATAAAAACCGTTGTGGCCATTAACAATGATGCTCAATGGCGCATTATTTTCTGCTGAAACATAGATCCCTTCAACTATACCATTCTTATGACTAAACGAAAGTTTTGCTTTTTGCATACTTCATTTTGTTATTCTTAAAGGTCTGCAATTTTATGAACAAGTGAATAAGTCAGAACCAGCAACAACAAAAAAGCTCCTGTATTTTTGCAGGAGCTTAATAAATTAATCAGGGGGTTTAACGGTTTATCAGGATTAAATTTCAGCCTCTTTTTAGGGGTAGTTTTCATGGGATAAATATTTTTTACAGGTATTGAATTAAAATTAAAGAAACTGACTGATATCGGATTTTTTGGTTTTTTCATGAATTGGAAACGGCTCTTCCAGGAATTTGGATTTGCTAGTTATTGGGTGATTAATGTTTGTCGAACATCAATCAACTTCTATAACAAAGATCCGTAGTGACGGTAGAGCAGCCCAGCTCAGGATTGCTCAATTATTAAAATTCAGAATTTACCGGGCTATTAGTATTTATACGAATTACTTTCATACTCTCAAATCCGCCATATAATTTCATTGGAAAGAGCCTGGATTAAAAAAGCCTCTGCATGACTGCAAGAGGCTTTCAAATTTTTTTATCCCGTGGGTGGTTTCTTCAGGATAAAACACAACAGCTTTTTAAGCTGGTCTTCTTTTGGGGGTATACACTTATTAAATCAATAAAGCTAAAAAGTTGATTGATATTGGACTTTGATTTATCGGATATTGGTTTAGTATTTTTCAATGGATTTGGTTCCGATTTTCGTCGGTGATTAATATTTTTAACATCAATCAACTTCAATAGCAAAAATACAAAGCAATAAAGTCCGCTACAAGCGCATGTTTGCTATGTTATCACGCCATTAAAATTACCATCCTGCCCGTAATTCTACGAATACCGCAAGCCGCTAAAAAGTGATTTAGAAAACAAATTATTATAACTTTTATCATCGCTATTGTTTTATTCTCATCATTCTATCTTTGTAGAATGGATAGTGTTTCAGCGTATATAAAAATATCCGGGAAGGTTCACGGAGTATTTTTTAGGGCTACAGCAAAAGAGATTGCAGAGAAAAATAACCTTACCGGTTGGGTAAAAAATGTGAGTGATGGAAATGTAGAAGTTATCGTTTCGGGAAATAAAGATAATATCGAAAAATTTATAGAATGGTGTAAAGATGGCCCTGAGAGAGCAGAAGTACGGAATATAAATGTGACCTATATTGACGAAAAAATGTTTAAAGAATTTAAAGTAATAAGAGGATAGCTTGGCTGAAAATCACTTTACAAGTGGATATTATTTGTCTTTGGATCAAATGACTTACTTTCAAATAAATCTTAAAAAAAACCAGGATGCGGTTATCAATTCTTTCTTTATTGTTGATTTTCTCTCTAACTTCTTTTGGGCAAAAATTTTATTTATTTACCGGAACCTATACAGGAAGCGGAAGCAAAGGAATTTATGTTTATCAATTTGATGCATCTAGCGGCACGGCCTCTTTATTGAGCAATACAGATAGCGTTGCCAGCCCGTCTTATCTCACTGTATCTGGTGATGGAAAATTTGTATATGCTGTGAATGAAACACATCCCGGGTATGTGAGTTCTTTTTCATTCGATAAGAAAAATGCAAAGCTCAGCTTTATAAATTCTCAACCAACCGAAGGCTTTGATCCATGTTATGTAACAAATGACAACAGTGGTAGATGGCTTATCGTGGCTAACTATACCGGCGGAAACGTTGCAGTATTCCCGGTAAGCAAAGACGGTTATCTAAAGCCTTCATCTCAATTGATACAGGACTCAGGCAGCAGTGTTAACAAAGGCCGGCAGGAAAAAGCGCATGTGCACTCAACAGTCTTTTCGCCCGATCAAAAATTTTTATTTACCCCCGATCTTGGCATTGACAAAGTGATGATCTATAAATTTGTGCCTTCGTTAATGAAGCCGCTGATTGCTGCTTCGCCTGCTTATGAAAAAACAATGGATGGAGAAGGTCCAAGGCATTTCGCGTTTCATCCAAATAAAAAATACGCTTATCTTATTAGTGAACTTTCGGGAGCTGTATCTGCATATAATTATCATGATGGAAAACTAACAAGGTTTCAACATATTAAAACGCATCCCGAAGATTTCAAAGGAGTAATTGGTAGCGCGGATATTCACATATCCCCAGATGGAATGTTTTTATATGTTTCCAATCGTGGCGATGAAAATACGATTACGATATTTTCAATTAACAATATGGGCAGGCTGAAACTCAAAGGGTATCAATCAACAATGGGAAAAACTCCCCGCAACTTTATTATCGACCCAACGGGTAATTATTTATTAGTCGCTAACCAGGAAAGTGATAACATAGTTATTTTTAAGCGAAATAATAAAACAGGCATGTTGAAAGAAACAGGCCACGAAATAAAAATTCCCAAACCTGTTTGCCTCCAAATGTCGGAGATGAAATAAATCTTTGTGGAAGGATTGAAGAAATTTATGCCATGCGCTTTGGTGAAGGTTAATCAATAACATTCCATGTAGTCGGAACCTGCGGCGCTTCTTCGTCGGGTGGTATCATATCCTTCGCAGCTTTTTTATTCGCGGCTTCAATATCATTCTCAATCTGATCGTCGGAGTTAATATTGGTGATCACATTCCTGATATCTTCTTCAGAAATTTTATCATTAATATCCCTCAGGTGCTTATCTATTTTTTCCCTCGTCACTTTATCGGAAAATCCATCCTCACTGTTTTCTTTGCCTGTTGCGTTATCAGATTGGTTCATAGCTTAATTTTTGCTTTCAAAGTAAGAAAATGATATACCGAGTTCTTGCTAAATACAATTGATAATATAAATTTAATATTGCCGCAGCCTGTTGTATTTCTAAATTATGAATAGCTGTTATAATTCTAAAGACAAATAAGTGTAAATTCAAATTGTGAAAAAAACGCTTAAAGTAATCTTCTTTTTCCTTGGCTTATCATCATGTGGCTGTAATAGTTCGAAAAATGATCAGCCTCTTAAAATTAAAAATAAATCTACTTATACTTTTGGTAATGCCTCTCCAGATGGCATCGGGAAATTTTATTTAGGCAGGGAAATATCTCAGGTGATGGGAAGTGGCGGAGCAACCTGGCTTGAGAGAGATACAAGGCAACAGGAAGAAAATGCAGATATGGCAATTGAAAAAATGAATCTGTCGAAAGAAAGTGTAGTAGCCGATGTAGGTGCCGGTACCGGTTATTATTCATTCAAAATAGCAAAAGAAGTGACAGCAGGAAAAGTGTATGCGGTGGAGATACAGGATGATTTTATTCAATACCTCAATGACCGTAAGAAAGCACTTAAGGCCAATAACGTGGAAGTGATAAAAGGTACAAACCGATCAACCAACCTGCCTGAAAATTCTATTGATCTTGTGATGATGGCGGATGTGTATCATGAACTTGAATACCCGGTTGAGATATTGCAATCCATAAAAAAATCACTGAAGTCAACGGGCAAAATATTATTACTTGAATATAGGGGAGAAGATTCTTCATTGCCAATAAAGCCCCTGCACAAAACAACCATCAAGCAATTGAATAAGGAAATGGAAGCAAACGGATTCAGGCTTTTTTATGATGGTGAATTTTTACCTATTCAACATTTTTTGGTTTACGAAAAGAATTAGAAACATGCACGTTCGGCAAATTAATCACCGATCCCTTTATCGCCAACAAACCAATGTTCTTTATTTTTAAACAACACATTAAAGGTGGTAAGCGAACCATAAATGCGGGTGATGTATTGTTGGAGGTTCACCTTTTCTTCATCACCTAAATTTTTATGCGCATTTATTTGTTGTTCCATTACCCTCACTCTATCCCGAACCATCACTATCTTATGAAAGAAAGCGTCTATTGGAATTTCTTTAGGCTTTTGTGTTTTATCGGCTGGCTGCAAAAGTATAGTTCCACCTTTCCACCGATCGCCCAACGGAACTATCTCCGATGCATCGCCCCACAATCTTAGTATCTTCAAAAGTGAACGCTCCACTTCACTTATCGTTTCGATTTCTACGGTTACATTTTCAGCAATAATCTCTTCAAGCTTCGGATCAGTTTTATCAATCTCTTTTATGCCATAAGTAATAAACGAAATAATATAAGTGGCAAAGCGAACGCCCACAACTACTCCCGGGCCATATTGCGTATGTTGAAGCCTCGTGCCTATTCCAAGGGTCAATTGTTCCATTTCCATATTTTGTTTTTTGTAAATTTATCTTATTC
>JBDTSD010000069.1:0-20461 GCA_039931355.1 Ginsengibacter sp. | reverse complement strand
AATCCTTATACACATTAAGAGTTCAAGCTACTGAAAATGGGATAAGCTAATTTGTAAAGGGAGCTGCACCTATAGCTAACAACTGCTAATTGTAATACAGGGATATGTATTTGGGCAACATAAATATTAGTTTTTCTACTAACGTCCCGGCGGGTTTTAATTTTCATAAAATATTCACGCGTTAAAAGTAAACAGTCGAAAATGAAACCCGATGCTTACCGAGAGTTAGAATTATAATGGCCGCCCTCCATTAATCCCACAAACAAGAAATGAAATGTAGCCGCAGACTTCGTTTCTTATGAACACAGCAGTTCATCATTTTTTGAAAAAGGAATTATTAAGCATTTTGCGCCAAAACATTATAAAAGTTTGTAAGTTGGTTTTATTATGATTTAAAGTCTCCTATACATCGGGGTTTCACGCAACTCTTCTTTAATGGATAAGTAATTCAGTGAAAACTGATGGGACGTCAGCAAAAAGAATCTAAGGAATTGCCTTTTTCTCCTCATTGTTTGAAACGGTGAGTAGTGAAGGGAGAAGTGGACTCTCCTGACCCATTTATACTAAACAGCTGTCCTTTACCGTTTTTCTTATAACCCGCTGCATTACCACTGCGTTAATTAACGCACGGCTAACGCAGTGGAACGTTCGCAGGTAATAACATGAAACCTTTTAGATAATTGATAAACAATCAAAGAACGATTATGGCAAAAGTAACCGATGTGTTTGTGAGCGGTACTGTAGAAAACTTAGTGTTTTACAGGAGAATGGGTAAGAGCTGTACCCGGATAAAACGGACACACATACTCCAGACCGCACCTACCAAAGTAAGAGGTCTAAATTTTGGCATTGCCTCACGGGCAGCAAAGGCTTTGCGTAATGGGCTACAACCTATACTGCCGCTCCCTACTGACCGAAGCATGCAAAGCAGGTTTTCAGGAGCCATAGCCAGGTGGCTGGCCCTGCATAACGTTGATGATTTGCCTATGGGTAATGCACCGGATTACTTTAGCAATTTCCAGTTTATGGCAGGCCATACTTTCGGGGAAAGGTGCAAGGTATCCTTCGCTATTGTACCATCGGCACCGTGTATCCTAACGGTAGCCATAGACGCTTTTATACCTTCAGACAAAATTAAAGCGCCTGCAGGTACTTCGTTTGTAAAGCTTACCATTACTGTTACCGGTTGTATATTAAAAAGTGGCATCTCCAATGGTACGGTTACGCAAACTATTAAGATCCCTTATAATGATATTTTAATGCCTGCACAAAACATTGATTTTTTATTACCTCAACCAACAGGAAGCATTACTGTTACAGCAGCAAGATTGCAGTATTATAAAGATGGCAGCAGCCCTTTCCATATGATAAATGATGCGGCATGGATGCCCGCAGGTATTATAAATGCAACATATACCTGATTGGGGGACTTAACTTTTAATAAAAATACTTACCCTCACAATTTCGCCGTTGACCAGGGGCCAGACGGCGGCTCTCATGAATGGCTGGGTTGGGCTTCCAAAGAAAGGTGACCCACCTACGAAGTCTTAATGTTTCAATATCCCATAAGCGTTTAACCCATAACGGTAGAATCGTGCCGGAGGGTAAAAGATCAATGTAGTATAAAGGTTTCGCCGTTGACCAGAGGCAAAACGGCGGCTCCCACGAGTGGCTGGGCTGGGCTTCCAAAGAAAGGTGACCCACCCACGAAGGCTTAATATTTTATCTACGCGTCGCACAACTGCCCTTGTGCGTGCCCGTTATATCTATTCATTTATAAAAATCTTTACCAGGTAAACGTCGTTCTTTATTTTTCTTAACGCGTATACTTCATCTTTATACGGAGATGGCAAATAGGTGCCCGGTAATAAGGCGTCAATGCCATCTGCATCTTTATTCACCAATATATTACGCTGAACTTTATCTCCATCAATCTCTGTATAAATGATGGCGGTTTCATCGATTTTCGAGGAATTTACTTTTTTCATTTTGTCGGGTGAGCGCCCGAGATTGCCGGGTAATTCGTTATACAGGAAATAGCTTTTATTACCATGATTCAAAATAGCAAAGCCTGTATATTTATAATCTGAAGACCTGGTATGTTGCTGTTTCTGAATATTGTGCATTTCAGTAACGGTGTTATTGCTGTCAATATCTACCGTCGCAATATTACCTATGTCATATTCTCTTTCAACAGATATACCGTATACGGTAGAAGTTGTTTCAAGCCTGCTTTCAAATACAACCCTTGTTTTATTATCACTTATAGGGATAATGGTTTTGAGAATACTTGACGATAGAGAAAAGGCATCTTCACTATTTTTATTTTGATTGGTCAGCTTAAATGGAATAGCGCTTTCACCCTGTAGCGTATGGCTGATTAAATTTATGCGGGCAATGTAGATGCCTTCGGCAGCACGTGCGGCTGGGGTAGAAGAATAGGTTGACAATAAATTAATATGGTGCTGCTTGTCTGTATATGTTTTAAAAAAATTCGATAAATAGATTTTTTCCATTGATGGTTGTTTCAACTCTATTACCATTGCCTGGTCGCGATCAGGTGAATAAAATTTAACGGCCCAGTTCACATTTCTATTGCCCATCTTATTCCTGGTTAAGTGGTACAGGTTGCAGTCATCATCAAGCCAGGAGTGAACTACAAAACCTGACTTATCTAAAACAAAATCCTGGGAGCGCAGCTTATTTCCTGTATAATCAAAATGGTCAATATTAATAGACGATCCATCCTTTGAACGCCGGTATCCGTAGGAAAGAAATTCATTAAACTTTTTCCTGTTGATGACAGAAAAGCTTCCGGCCTGTCTTTCATTCTGGCCCTCCGATTGATCAATAATTTTTGTACCACCCGATTGTACGCCGCCCGGGTCAAATGAAATCATTTCAAGGTTTTCGCTCCCGGCACTTTTATCAAAATATGAATAAAAGATTTGAAATAAATCTTTGCTGATAAAGAGATTTTCAATATTGTATTTGATAGTGCCGCCTGAAGGCAACGGTACTTTAATAACAGACGATCTTTTTAATGTTGCCTTATCATACACATCAATAAAATAGTCCTGTTTTACGTGGCGGAACGAATAAAGGCTGAGACTATCCTGGCTAAAGAGTTGGAAAGTTCCGGCATTGTAATCTTCAATTTTTTCACCCAGGAAAAGTTGTGGAGCTTGTGCGTGAGTATATATAACAGAAGAAATATAAATAAAGGATAATAGTAAATGTTTCATCACCGGAATTTAGTGAACTTTTTGATATCCGCTAAGATTGTGGATGAGTTTTTCCAGGCATCGTCTCGCTATTTCGCCAGTTTATGTTTCCCAATTTGCCTCTTTGGAATCACGAAACCTGTAACGCCCCGCCTGGTCTGACCTGCGGGAGTATGTACCCACACTCTCTATCCTGCAAAGTGTTTCAATATTCCAAAATCGTTTGTGCCATCAAGATAAAAATGGAGACACCATAACGTTATTTGTAGCAGGCTGCTCGCGAAACATCGTTCAATCACTAAACCTGTACTAACTAACACACAATACCATACTGCCAGTAAACGTTCTGTCTGCCTAAGCCAGCAGAGGCAAGAAGGCATCGCGATGACAGGCGATAACAATATTTATATATTATTTTCTTTTCGAAATTTGTTTATATTGTATTTCTAAAAACTAACACAATGAGGACACTTAGGATCATTTCATGTAGTCCAATATTCCTTTTATTTACCGCTTTTTCTTTTGGACAAAATTGGAATGCCCTCAATCCACCCCTGAATATTTTTAACGGTACTGTTTTCTCCACTGCCCTCGATGCACAGGGAAATATTTACGCTGCCGGGGATTTTACAAACGCCGGTAACAATCGCTTTGTGGCTAAATGGAATGGCACTGCATGGGCTGAACTTGGCTCAGGCAGCTCTCCATTAAACGCTAATAACACTATTCTCACATTGGCAAGTGATGCAGCAGGACATGTTTACACGGCAGGCGGATTTGTAAACAGTACTGGCAATACTTATGTGGCAATGTGGAATGGTACTACATGGAGTGAATTAGGTAGTGGAGCTACAGCACTTAATGCAGATGGATTTATATATTCAATTATTACCGATAAGGCGGGTAATTTGTATGCCGCCGGTGGTTTTACAAATGCATCAGGAAAAAATTATGTGGCCAAATGGAATGGAACTACATGGAGCGAATTAGGTAATGGAGCCAATGCCTTAAATGCCAACGATGCGATATTTGCCATTACCGCCGATAGCGCTGGAAATATCTATGCCGGTGGCTATTTTACCAATTCTTCAGGTAAAGAATATGTAGCAAAATGGAATGGCACTTCCTGGAGTGCAACGGGTACCGGAGCCAATGCATTAAACGCAAATGATTTTATAACTTCTTTGGCCGCTGATAATAATGGAAATGTATATGCAGGCGGGGATTTCAGAAACGCAGCGGATCAATATTATGTAGCAAAATGGAATGGTACTACATGGAATGAAACAGGAAGTGGAAACAACAGGTTAAATGCAAATGGATCTATTAATACTATAGTGATAAAAAGCCCGGCAGAGATATATACGGCTGGATACTTTACTGATGGTACGGGAACATCCTATGTAGCCAAATGGAACGGAACCGGGTGGTCACAGATAAACGGTGCTCAAAGCTATTTAGGAGCAAACGACAATATCAAGACAATAGTGATTGATACTAACAATAATATTTATGCCGGTGGAAAGTTTACTAACAAAAGCGGCCATAATTATATAGCTAAATGGGATGGCTTAACATGGAGTGAACCTGGCTCCCCTGGCAACCCGTTTTATTCAAGCCAGCCAATATATAAGATAGTGGCAGACTCTATCGGCAATGTTTATGTATCCGGTTATTTTATGGATGGCAGTAGCACTTATTATTTAGAGCATTGGGATGGCAGTGGATGGAGCGAATTACGTCCATCTGATACATCAGGAATGGGTATAGCTGGTGGAGCAAGCAATGTGAGAATGGCGATTGACAGATCAGGAAATGTATATACCAGTGGCTATTTTTCTAATGTTGACACAAGTTATATTTGTATCCTAAAATGGGATGGAAACCAGTGGAGTACATTGGAAGATTACCCGGGTTCTTTAGACCTGGCTGGTAACATAACAGATATTCAAACAGACCACAATGGTTATGTGTATGCCTCCGGATCATTTCATGACCCTGTATTAGGTTTATGTTCATTGGCTAAATGGGATGGGTTAAAATGGACGCGATTACCAGGCAGTGCAGCAGATTACATTGCAAATTTTTGCGTGGCAAACGATGGAAACATATATGCATATGGAGCATATAATGCGGGAGGCTATTACATTGCCAACTATAACACCAATACGCATTTTAACTGGACCGAAGTAGGAAACCCGGATAGCAGCAGGTTTGTTGCCAGTGGCGCAAACATTTTTATTTCGTTGGCAACTGATAGTAAAAGTAACCTATATGTGAACGGATATTTAAACAACACTGCCGGTAAACGATATATAGGCAAATGGGATGGAACCAATTGGAGTGAATTTGGAGTAACTGATCGTTTAGGCTATGCGCTAACTATAGATGGTTCTGACAATATATACGCAAATGGTTCTATTGAATATGGTGCAGATTGTACTGTAAAAAAGTGGAATGGAACTTCATGGGTTGGCCTGGGTAGTCCACTCGCCCCAAATGAGATAGCTCCTTACGGAGATATCCTTGCAAATGATGCGAACGGAAATATTTATAGTAATGCCCTTTCCGGGGCACCCGGGGTCGGCTCCTTCATCGTAAAATTTGGAACAAATGGTAGTCAGCCTCCGGCAATTTCTTCTTTCACACCCACATCCGGTTCGCTTGGAACGAAAATAACTATTAAGGGTAATCATTTTACAGGCACGTCTTCAGTTAGCTTTGGAGGCATGCCGGCTTCTTCATTTAGTGTAAATAATGACTCAACTATTGTTGCAACGGTTGCCAATGGCTCAACGGGTAATGTGTTGGTAAAAACACAATTGGGTACTACTTCGCTGCCAGGATTCACCTATACCTGTGATTCAATCAAGGGACCTGTCCCCACTATTTTATCTATCGGAGATAGTGTCTTGGTAAGTACACCCGCGAATTACTATCAATGGTATTTTAATAATAACCTTATTTCAAATGAGACATCAGACTCCATTCAGATTAACAAAGCAGGATTTTATCGAATAGAAACCAGCGCAAACAAAATATGTTGGGTTTCGTCACTTGATTATCCTGCTATAATCGCAATAAATCCACTGATTGATACGCTAAAGATGAGTATCTATCCAAATCCATCCAGTGGACAATTTACAGTAGATGTCAGGCTTCCCCAAACTACGACTGTGATGGCTTATGTAGCGATTTATGATGTAAATGGCGTGCAGGTGTTACAAACCAACAAACTTATATTTTTTGGAAACCAAATAAAAATTCCTGTCACGATTAATACCGCGGGAACCTTTTTCGTGAAAGTGTATGTGAACGGTGATAGCAGGCAAAAAAGCGTGATTATTTTATAGAAGCATTGAGATGAAAAAAAATAAGTTAATATATTTTGTTGTGTTCTCAGGCCTGTTAATTGGTTGTGGCAAAAGTAATGATACCATACCGACAGGGGGAAATGGTGGCGGAAATAATGGAGGCGGTAAGGACTCAACTTGTATGATTTCGACAATTTCCCAGGTAAACAGCGGCGCTGTTCCTGAATTTTATTTGTCCGCATATTATAATAATAATTACCAGCTAACCAGGCTGGTTAGTTATGACAGCGTTAATAAGGTTCAGGATTTTATTGCGGATTTCAACTATATAACTTCGGATTCGGTCAGGATAGATTCCTATCAATATTTAATATTGGATGCAAGTAAGAGAGTTGCCCGGTTTGCCACTAAATCAGATTTAGCTAAACCTATAAATGCGGATAATTATTTGTTTGAGTATGCGTACAATAACCAGGGATACTTAATCAAAAAAGATCTTTATGTAAATGGTACAAAGAGTCCAAACTTTAGTACCGTTTATGTTTATACCAATAACCTGCTAACAAGCTGTGTGATGACGGCTGTCAGTTCGGGCAATTTAAAAGTTTTAGAATCAATACTCACTTATGATAACACGATTAAGATAAAAAATTGGATCTATACTTTTCCTGATGCAATCGAGGGCTACAGGTATTCGACCGTATTGAATTTTGGCAATCGCTGTGCAAATCCATTGAAACAAATTGTTACTAAAATTTACAATCCATCTTCCGGGATATTATTGGATACATGGACTACTAGTTACGGTAATTATAAAACCGATGCATCCGGTCATATTTTATACGGCGAAGCTATAGGAGATCAGCAACAGGGAATAGCTGCCTTTTATGGGAAAACAAATTTTAATTATACCTGTCATTAATTTATAAAGCACGCTGTGCACCTTCAATATGCGCTGTCCTGAGTTTGCAACTAAGGACTTATAAACATTAAGTAACAGAATAAAATTTAATCTCTAAAAGCTCACATTGTTTTTCGTAATAATAATTTCCTGAACATTTAATCGCAAATGTCCTTAGTTGCAAACTAAGGACAACAGTTCTTTTATTATTTAAAATATCTACGAATATCCAAACATGGCCTTTCGTGATTTGAGAGTTGCTAAGGGTAGCTGGGGATTCAGTAAGCATTTTGCGCCAAACCACTATAAGAGTTTGTAAGTTGGTTTTATTATGGTTTAAAATCTTCTAAATGTTTCAATATCCCATAAGCGTTTAACCCATCACGGTAGAATCGTGCCGGAGGATAAAAGATCAATTCAGTATAAAGGTTTCGCCGTTGGTCGGAATTATTTTTATGTGTATGAATTGGATTTGCTTAATAAGGTTTTTTCACGTTTGAGAGCTCGGCATTTATTCAGAAATACGCCCAATCAATAGGCCTTTTAACTTCGCTGCGTATTTATCTTTTAAGTTATATTCATAACCATCACCTTTTAAATGAAAACTTATTTTTTGAATGTTGTTCGCAGCGAGTAACTTATTTTGCTCAAAATCAAACAGTGCCATAAATATCAGCGGTTCAGTTTTTGATAAAGGCTGGTTGTGCGGTACCCGGTTTAATCTCATCGTTTCTCCGTTCGCCAGTAGTAACTCGATAAAAGATAAGCTATCGGACAAAAGTGTTGGATGCAAACTCCCCAGGACATTTGTGTTGGTTGGAGACTGCATAACGAAAAATACAATCGCCATTAAGGTGTCTTTTACTTTTACAACTAATTGCGGGCCGAGCGCAACTAATTTTTGCTGGTCACCTTCTTCAGTAAGCACCATGATATTTTTTTGGTTGTTAGCACCTTTTATTTTGCCATTACATAAGTCAACTTTTTCCTGCACCGATGTTATTCCCAAACGTAAGGCGGTTTTAAAATCTGCGCAGGCCGCATCCACATTGCCAAGCTTTTCGTGTGCGAAACCTCTTGCGTAATATGCATTGGCTAAATTTGAATCCAGTAAAATGGTATGATCCAAATCTTTTAAAGCTTCCTTGTAATCGCCCGTTTGTACTTTGGTAGCACCCCTGTTAAGCCATGCCACTTTATAATTAGAATCTATCTTAATTGCTTCGCTGAAATCAGCCATGGCATCTCCAAAAAGGAGGCTCCGATAAGTTGCCTATCAAGTTCAATTGCCTTGTCAAATAAATTTATTGCTTCGGTAAATTGTTTACCCTGTTCCTTTTCGAATCCCTGCTTATAATATGTTTTGGCATCCTGCGTAAATGCAGTTGTGAATATTGAAAAGCAGTATGCCGCCAGGACTATTTTTTTCATGGCATGTATTTATTTGTTATTTCAATTGATAGCATCGTTTATTTTGAATTCTATTTAGAAAACCTGAATTTATTTAGGTCGGCTCTAAGCCATTATTAAATTTTCTTGCATTGCACAAGATACCAACTCGTAAATCCATCCCACTGTTGGCGCAAGCATCAGCTTGTCCGCTTACAAAAATAAGTTTGAAAGAATCAGGCAAGAGCGTGCTAACCATAAGTTGCACAATCAGATGGAATATTTAAATCTTTTACAGTTACAAAGCTAATGATATCTCCTACTTTTATTGTATCATCCAAAACATCTTTCCTGGCGGGTGTCCTTTAGATTTGTATTCTTACTTTATTGAACATATTATTACTACTACTACTTTTCTTTTTTTGGTTCTTTTTTTCTTTTGGAATTCACTATTTTATGTGGACAACACTAACCATCAGCAGCGGCACATTATGCATCGGTGTCAAGGTTAAATACCTATGTGAGGATACAATCCGCTGCTGTTTTTTCCCTTAGTGTCCATATAGCAATTAGGGTTAATTACCCATTATTAAGGACTAGGACGATGGGGCAAAAATGGTTAATGCATTACTCACAATTTAAAATCAAATGAATGAAAAAACAAACATGCTTTTTTTTAGGAATCGATGTCTCAAAACTATGGTTTGATATCTCTTTAATGGCGGTTATTAATTTTCAAAAACAACAGATGATCACTGAGCGTTTTGACAATACTATTGAAGGATTGGTTTTGCTAAAGAAATGGCTTAAAGTATACAACGTAAAATTTGACAATGACACTTTATTGGTAATAGAAAATACAGGAATATACCATCGCTTGTTATGGAAATTTTTTAGTGAAAATAATATTCCTATTCACATAGGAAATGCAGCCCATATTAAAAAGAGTTTTGGTATTGCCAGGGGCAAAAATGATAAGATAGACAGCCAGCGTCTTTGCAGCTATGCTTATAAGAATGATGATGAGCTGAAAGCCAGCTCTGCATTGAATCCTGAGTTTCTTAAGCTTAAAGATTTAATAACATCCAGGTCAAGATTACAAACCCAGCTTGGTGCTAATAAAAAATACCTGAATGAATTAAAAAGTATCAATGACAAAGCCACACAAAAAATGATGGAGAAGGTTTACAAAATGGCAATAACCGGTTTAAAAAAATCAATCGCTGAAGTAGAGAAGCAAATAGCATTAGTTATTAAAAGTGCCCCATCAATAAACACTAATTATAATTTACTTCTTTCAGTACCTGGCATAGGTCCGGTCACAGCAACATATATCTTATGCTGTACAAATAATTTTGCAGATAAAGTCAGCGGTAAACAACTGGCTTGTTACGCCGGAGTGGTACCCTTCAGTGATACAAGTGGCAAAACACTTAAAGGCCGCAGCAAGGTGCATAAAATGGCCAATAAAGAATTAAAATCTTTGCTTCACATGTGTGCATTATCAGCCATACAATGCTATCCGGAGTTTAGAAACTATTTCGATAGAAAAATAAAAGAAGGAAAACATCCAACCAGCGTGCTAAATGCAATTAGAAATAAAATAGCATTAAGAGCAGTAGCTGTTGTGAATAATCAAACAATGTATGTGAACAACTATGAATATGCAGCATAAAAAAAGGGAAACTTTCATTTGTTTTATTCATAGCAATCCTCACCCGACATTCTTGAATCATAATTATCTACGTAAAACAATAGAGATATCATCTTTGAGACAAATAAAAAACCTGGTCTTGATATAAATCATTTTCCCACCTGACGTCCCTCATACTATATTACCTGGCACCGGTTTACTTTAGCTTTCTTTAAAGACAAAAAAGCAAAGCATAGTACATTCTCCAATCATAAAAACATCTTGCTACCATTGTAGCGAAATCTGCGATGATATCATCAAAGCTGATGGTAAGTCCTTTTGCTGTAATGGCTGTAAACAGGTGTATCTCCTTTTGAATGAAAACAATCTCTGCAACTATTATACACTTGATAAAAGCCCCGGTATAAAAGCAAAAGGAAAATTTATTTCGGAACGATTTGCTTACCTCGATGATGAAAGCATTATAAATAAACTGGTGCAGTTTAGCAGTGCTGAACTGGTCAATGTTGTTTTTCAATTACCACAAATACATTGCTCATCCTGTATTTTTTTGCTGGAGAACCTGCATAAGATCAATGAAGGTATTATCACCTCCCAATCAAATTTTCAAAAGAAGGAAGTTTTCATAACGTACAATCCGCAGGCTATCTCTTTGAGGAAGGTGGTGGAATTGCTTGCCTTTATTGGTTATGAACCTGCTATTAGTCTTAATGATACCATAAAGAAAAAACCCATCAACTTTAACCGCCAACAGATTTATAAAATTGGCGTTGCAGGATTTTGTTTTTCAAATATTATGATGCTGAGTTTTCCTGAATATTTCTCAGGAGGAAAGATTGATGAAGCAGGGCTGAAAGAAACTTTCACCTGGATCAACCTTGCGCTATCGTTGCCTGTATTGCTTTTCAGCGCTGCAGGTATTTTTATATCCGCCTGGAAAGGTATAAGGCAAAAGTATTTGAACATTGATGCTCCTATTGCCCTGGCAATTGTGGTGACATTTGCAAGAAGCTATTATGAGATTATCAGCGGCCATGGTCCCGGCTATCTTGACTCCGGAACAGGCATTGTATTTTTTTTATTAATAGGGCGATGGTTCCAAAATAAGACATACGATTCTTTTTCCTTCGACCGGGATTACCGTTCTTATTTTCCCCTGGGCACTACCATTATTAAAAACGGAATTGAGAAAAATATTCCCGTAACGCAATTGCAAAAAACCAATCGCATCATTCTTCGCAATGAAGAAATGATTCCTGCAGATTCAATATTAATAAAAGGCAATGCCCATATTGATTACAGTTTTGTTAGCGGGGAAAATACGCCCGTAGAAAAGAAAACCGGCGATATGATCTATGCAGGCGGCAAACAAAAGGGCGGCGCAATAGAACTGGAAATTATAAAAGAAGTTTCCCAAAGTTATATTACCCAACTATGGAATAATGAAATATTCAACAGTAAAAAGAATGAAGAAAAATCGTTCATTCATCCATGGAGCCGCTATTTTACGCTTGCCTTATTTACCATTGCTTTTGGTACCATTTTGTTTTGGTGGATGTATGACAGCAGTAAAATATTGCCCGCTGTTACCGCAGTCTTAATTGTTGCATGTCCCTGCTCACTCTTGCTTTCTGCAACATTTACTTATGGCAATATGCTTCGCGTTTTTGGGAAGAATAAATTGTACCTGAAGAATGCAAGCGTGATTGAGGCCTTGTCTAAAGTGAATGCCATCATATTTGACAAGACAGGCACGCTCACTCAGAATACATGTTCGCAGGTTAATTACGAGGGTACGCCTTTAAGCTCTAAAGAATTGAGGGCAGTAGAAAATATTGCAAAGCAATCATCACATCCCTTAAGTAAAATTATTGCCGCGTCATTGTATTCAGATGACGAGCAGCAAACGGTTGAAGGGTTTAAAGAATACACGGGCAAGGGTTTAGAGGCAAGAGTAAATAATATTCACGTGAGAATGGGTTCATCCGGTTTCTTAAACCAGTTCAGTCATGGAGTTGTTTCGTACGATACGGGTACACATATTCATGTAATGGTGAACAATGTGATCATGGGACGCTTTACCGTAAACAATCAATACCGGCGAGGAATACACGAATTAGCGGATCATTTACATAAACAAAAATTTGATCTATATATTTTGTCCGGAGATAATGACAGTGAAAAGGAAAAGCTGAAAAATATATTTAATAAGGAAGCAACTCTACACTTCAGCCAGTCGCCACAACAAAAACTCGACTTTGTAAAAAGTACTCAGCAACAACATAAAAATGTATTGATGCTTGGAGACGGGCTTAATGATGCAGGTGCATTAATGCAAAGTAATGTTGGCATTGCCGTCAGCGATAATACATCACAATTTTCCCCTGCATGTGATGCCATTCTTGATGGTACTAATGTAAAATTATTGGACAGGTTTATTGCCTATGCAAAATCCGGAAAAAGCATTGTAAGGGCGAGTTTTATGCTGTCCATCTTATACAATATCGTAGGGTTGTCTTTTGCCGTGCAGGGACTCTTGTCGCCAATGGTAGCCGCGATTTTGATGCCGCTAAGCAGCATTAGTATTGTCTTGCTCGTTACAGCCCTCTCTTCTTTAAGCGCACGCCTGAAAAGTTTGTAACCAGAACCTGATCAAAATCATTTTTTTAATTGACCCGCATCATAGCCTTAGGCGGCAGACCCTGCTATTTTTGAGCCTGTTAAAAACCATATTCATTGAGCGTGTTAATTATTATTATCGGGATCAGCATATTGGTAGCCGCCAGCTTTTTAATTGCTTTTTTATGGAGCGCCAGGTCCGGCCAATATGATGATGATTACACGCCTTCAGTACGTATGCTTTTTGATGATAGCCCTGCATCATCTAAAAAGGACGAGGAAAAATCACCACCACTTAATTATAAAAATTCATTATCAAATCTAAAAACAGGCTAAAATAATATGCAGGTAGAAAAATTCTTTTACGATAACAAGATTGTCAGAAACTTCGCCTACGCCACTGTTATTTGGGGAGTGGTTGGCATGCTTGTGGGGCTATGGGCAGCCTTGCAATTGGTTTTCCCCTCGTTGAACATAACGCAATATGGTTCTTTCGGAAGGCTTCGCCCGCTGCACACCAATGCGGTAATTTTTGCATTTGTGGGCAATGGTATTTTTATGGGCGTTTATTATTCCCTGCAGCGGCTGTGCAAAGCGAGAATGTTTAGTGATAAGTTGAGTTACATACATTTTTGGGGATGGCAGCTAATTATAGTTGGTGCTGCTATCACGCTGCCACTGGGCCTTACACAAGGTGCTGAATATGCAGAACTAATCTGGCCAATAGATTTAGCCATTACGGTTATATGGGTTGTATTCGGCTGGAACATGTTTGGAACGATCATTAAAAGAAGAGAGAAACATTTGTATGTTGCCATCTGGTTTTATATAGCCACGTTTGTTACTGTTGCCGTTTTGCATATTGTGCGTTCCGGGGAATTGCCTTACACCTGGCTAAAAAGTTATAGCTGGTATGCAGGCGTACAGGATGCGTTGGTGCAATGGTGGTATGGCCACAATGCAGTGGCATTTTTTCTGACAACTCCTTACCTCGGGCTGATGTATTATTTCCTTCCGAAGGCAGCCAACCGCCCTGTATATTCTTACAAGCTTTCCATCATTCACTTTTGGGCATTGATATTTTTATACATCTGGGCGGGCCCGCACCATTTATTATATACCGCTTTACCTAACTGGGCGCAGTCTTTAGGGATTGTCTTTTCTGTGATGCTTATTTTCCCAAGCTGGGGTGGCATGATAAACGGGTTGCTTACACTCCGTGGTGCATGGGATCGTGTACGCGACGACGTTATATTGAAATTTATGGTGGTAGCCGTTACCGCTTACGGCATGGCAACCTTTGAGGGACCGATGCTTTCATTAAAAAGTGTAAGTGCAATCTCTCACTACACTGACTGGATCATTGCGCATGTGCATGTGGGTGCTTTAGGATGGAACGGCATGCTCACCTTCGGCGTTTTATACTGGCTTGTTCCAAGAATTTATAAGACAGATCTCTATTCAAAAAAGATCGCCAATGTCCATTTCTGGTTGGGCACATTAGGTATTTTATTTTACGCAATACCTATGTATTGGGCAGGCTTTACGCAAAGCTCCATGTGGAAACAATTTACGGAAGGCGGCCAGTTGAAGTATACTTTTCTTGAAACGGTTACCTACATGAAACCTTTTTATGCCATGCGTTCATTGGGCGGCAGCCTTTACCTGGTGGGCGTTTTGTTTATGGTTTATAATTTATATAAAACTGCCAAAGCCGGTAAACTGGTTGCCAATGAAGCAGCAGAAGCAGCGCCATTGGAAAAAGTATATGTAGCTCACAAGGGAGAACACTGGCACAGGTGGATCGAGAGAAGGCCTGTGCAGCTCATGGTAGTGAGCTTGATAGTTATTTTAATCGGCGGGCTTGTTGAAATGATACCCACCTTTCTTATAAAATCGAATGTGCCCACCATAAGTAGTGTGAAACCCTATACACCTTTGGAACTGGAAGGCAGGGACATTTATGTGCGTGAAGGATGCTACACGTGTCATTCACAAATGATCCGGCCTTTTAGAAGTGAAACAGAACGGTATGGCGAATATTCTAAAGCCGGCGAATTTGTTTATGATCATCCTTTTCAATGGGGCAGTAAACGCACCGGTCCTGATTTGGCAAGAGAAGGAACAGGAAATCTTAAGAAAACCGACGGATGGCACTTCCGGCATTTTCGCGAACCATCTTCTATGAGCGAAGGCTCAGTGATGCCGCCGTATGCCTTTATGCTTGAAGATGATTTGGATACCTCTGACCTCGTCGCCAAAATAAAAGCAATGCAAACATTGGGCGTTCCTTATCCGAAGGGGTATGAAAACGAAGCCATGGCAGACTTGAGAAAGCAGGCAACAGAAATCTCAAAAAATTTACTAAGCGACAGTATACAGGTTTCTTCTAAAAAAGAAGTGATTGCACTGATTGCCTATATACAAAGAATGGGTGTAGATATTACTAAAAACCCAACAGCCACCTTTAATAAATAAACCATGTTCACATTCATAAAACAATATGCGGAAAAAATAAGCGGCGTAAACATTTACGCATTTATATCGCTGTTTATATTCTTTCTCTTTTTTGTATTGCTTCTTTTTTTTGTGAAAAAAATGAGTACAGAAAGAGTTAGCGAATTATCAAATATTCCTTTTGATGAAGAGGAAATCAAATAAACAATTCTATAATTAATTAATATGCCTGATAAACATTTATTGATAAAAAAGGTTGCGCTATTTTTCATTGCGCTGTTACCCGCATCTGTTTCCATAGCACAGGAAACACCAGCTCCGGCACAGCAGGCAGCAGGGTCGAGTTCTAATATGCTTGAAGTGCTGTTAATAATCATGGCACTTGTGTTTGCTTTTATCATCTGGGGATTGGGCAGGGCTCTACTTGTATTGGGCAGGCAATTGATCGAGAAAAATAAGAAGGCAACGTTACCGCTTACTATTTTATTCGTAACAGGATTATTATTTATATCGCAAATTACTTATGGCCAGGATGCCAACGCACCTGCCGCTGTGGCGGCTGCTCCAAACTATGGAGGGCTTTCCTCAACCAGTTTTTACCTGGTCGCAAGTGTAGTTGGCCTGGAAGTAATTGTCATACTAGCACTCGTTTTTTCTATAAAAAGAATTTATGAAGAATTGTTGCCGCAAAAACAGCGGGTACACGTAAAATCAGCCAGGCTGGCCAGGTGGTGGGCAAGGCTGAATAAAAAATTAACCAGGGCCGTGCCGGTTGAAAAAGAGGCAGATGTAATGCTTGATCATAACTACGATGGCATCAGGGAATTGGATAATGCTTTACCTCCATGGTGGAAATGGGGATTTATTATAACGATCGGCATCGCCGTTGTTTACCTCTTAAACTTTGAAGTGCTTGGGTATGGGAAAAATCCTACAGAAGAATACAATGCAGAAATGGCGCAGGCTAAAATTCACCAGGAAGAATATGAGGCTAATAACAAAGACAAAATAGATGAGAATAATGTACCGATGGCTGATGCTGCCGGGTTAGCGGCTGCAAAAGAAATTTTCACAGCCACTTGTTTTGCCTGTCATGGTAAAGCAGGAGAAGGTGGCGCAGGGCCAAACCTTACTGATAACTATTGGTTGCACAAAGGTTCTCTTAATGACATTTATACCTCTATAAAAAAAGGCTACCCCGATAAGGGAATGCAATCATGGGCAGCAGTTTATTCCCCGAAGGAGATCAGCTACATGGCGAGCTATGTGAAGACATTGCATGGCACCAATCCTCCAAACCCCAAGGCACCACAAGGAGATCTATATACAGATTCATCATCCGCAGTATCACTAGTGCAGGCTGACTCTTCAGCAATAACTAATTCAAAATAAGAGTGGAGACGAGAATAAATTTTTAAATATGGAAGAAGCAATTTTGATACAGGATAAAATAGGAAGTTACAGGGATTCTGTCGCCACGATCACCAAAGAGGGAGCGAGGAATTTCATCAATCCTAAAAAACCAAAAGGCAGGTTATTTAATCTTAGAACCCGTTTCAGTATTTTTTATCTCATAGTTTTTTTTACGCTTCCTTTTATAAAGGTAAACGGTGAGCCACTGCTGATGCTAAATATTCTCGAAAGAAAATTTATCATATTTGGCCTGATCTTCTGGCCGCAGGACTTTTTTATTTTCGGTATCGCCATGCTTACGTTCGTGGTGTTTGTTATTTTATTCACGGTTGTATTTGGCCGGGTCTTTTGTGGATGGGCATGTCCGCAAACCATTTTTATGGAAATGGTTTTCCGCAAAATTGAATATTGGATAGATGGAGATTCCGGTAAGCAAAAGCAATTAAAAGCAATGCCTTGGAATGCGGAGAAAGCCCGTAAACGCTCTTTAAAATTCATGATATTTTTTGCCATCTCTTTTATTATAGCCAATTTTTTTCTCGCTTACCTGATAAGTATGGATGAATTGCTGGGTTATTTAAAAACGCCGTCGGCACATGTGGGCACCTTGATTTCATTGCTGATTTTTACAAGTGTATTTTTCTTTGTTTACTGGTGGTTCCGGGAGCAGGCGTGCATTGTTGTATGCCCTTATGGAAGATTACAGGGCGTGTTGCTGGATAGAAATTCAATTGTTGTTGCCTACGATCATAAGAGGGGAGAGCCAAGAGGTAAACTAAAAAAGAAAGATGATCACGATTGTAAATGCGTTGATTGTAAAAATGAAGGTGGATGCAGCAGCCTGGCAAAAAAGATTGAGGCGATAGTACCACAGGGGGATTGTATTGATTGTTTAGCCTGCGTACGTGTGTGCCCAACTGGCATAGATATACGAAACGGTACGCAACTGGAATGTGTAAACTGCACGGCCTGTATTGATGCCTGCGATGCAATAATGATAAGCGTTAAAAAGCCCGTGGGCCTGATTCGCTATGCCTCAGAAAATAGTATTGTAAAGGGCGTGAAATTAAAATTTACAACAAGGATAAAAGCCTACACCTCTGTACTTGCTTTACTGTTGTCCCTGCTGGTTTTCCTTTTGGTGAGCAGAACAGACCTGGATGCGAGACTTATGCGTACTGCAGGAATGACTTATACGTCCCTGCCGGATGGCCGTATCAGTAACCTTTATAATCTTAAGCTGGCCAATAAAACGCATAAAGACATCGCATATACTTTAAAGCTGGAAAATATAAAAGGTGAAATTCAAATTGTAGGCAACAGCAGCCCCATTGTAAAAAAAGAAGATTATGCTCACCTGCAGTTTTTTGTAAAGCTTAACCGGGGCGAGGTTAAGGGCTGGAAGACCAAACTAACTGTCGGCATGTACGCAAATAATAAAAAAATAAAAACTATCGAGGCCAATTTCATTGGTCCTGAAATTTACAATTAAAAAAATTTTACCATGAACTGGGGGTATAAAATTCTTGTCGTTTATGTTGTTTTTGTCGCGGGTATCTTGTTCCTCGTTGTAAAATCATCGAGCCAAAAAATGGACCTGGTAACAACAGACTATTATAACAAAGAACTAAAATACCAGGAAAAAATAGATGCCATGAACCGCGTTGGCCAACTATCTGCCGAGTTGAAATATGAAATAGTTAATGACAAATTAAGCATCGTT
Source organism: Ginsengibacter sp. (assembly GCA_039931355.1). GTDB lineage: Bacteria > Bacteroidota > Bacteroidia > Chitinophagales > Chitinophagaceae > Ginsengibacter. The sequence continues at coordinate 1,767 of JBDTSD010000069.1, read as the reverse complement.
TTTCCAAACGATTTCGCGGGTAAAAAGATAGAAGGGGAGGTAGCATTGTATTGCCCGTCAGATGAAGATAAAGACATCCGGCATAATTTTTCAATCGAAGATGCGCCGGTGATTGTTTCCATGAATGCGAATACCAAAGGAAATTATGAGCTGCAACTTACCTGGCAGGCGGATGGGAAAAGCTATTATTTTGAAAAGAAATTATTAATAAAATAAGGTTAGTGTCATGTCTCAATTGATCATCGCTGCTTTTATGATGGGGCTGTTGGGAAGCTTTCACTGTGTAGGCATGTGTGGCCCGATAGCCTTATCGCTTCCATTAAAAGATACAAGTGCCTGGGGAAAGTTTTCCGGTGCATTGTTTTATAATTCGGGGCGCATAATTACCTACACCATCTTTGGTTTTATTTTCGGAAGCATTGGGAAAAGTGTTGCTTTCTTTGGCTACCAGCAGTGGCTCTCAATTATCCTTGGCGTGGTAATTATTTTATTTATCATTCTTCCAAAAAGATTGGCGGCTTTTAAAAACAACAATTTTATTCTTGTATTTTTTGAAAAGTTGCGTGCTGCATTTGGCAAATTATTTTTAAAGAAAAATTTCTCTTCGTTATTTTCAATTGGACTACTAAACGGCCTGCTGCCCTGCGGTCTTGTTTATATGGCAGCGGCTGTAGCAGTGGCTACCGGCGATATCGTAAGCAGCATGGTGTTCATGGCGTTCTTTGGCTTAGGTACATTGCCTATGATGTGGAGCATCGCCTTCTTCGGCAATTATGTAAGTGTTGGCATCCGCCAAAAAATCCGTAGGGCTTATCCTTATATGATGACATTGCTTGCCTGCCTTTTGATACTTCGCGGCATGGGGTTGGGAATACCCTATGTGAGCCCGAAAGTTGGTGTAGAAAAAAAAGATACGATAAATTGTTGTGTCCGTCCTTCCACAGATTAAATTTTTACACTTGCTTCGAGGTTCATAAAGTGTCCACTTATTTCCACGTATCATTTCATTTCCTTCTTCCTGGTATTTATTCGAATACTATTTTTAAAGATATGCAATTGCTTCAATGTGATAATCCTTATACCAGGATTCCAGGTCAACTAATAAGCGCCGACATATTACAATTTAGCGTAATCTTTGGCAAATAAATTGCTTACGGTTTTAGGGAAACTAATTTCTACTCAAACTTAAGAAGATGAAAAAGCCTAAAGTTGCCATCGCGATCGTTACGTGTTACCTGTTGGTATTTCAATTGGTGCTCCATACAGATGCAAGTCTCTCAGTCATTTTTGGGATGCTGTCTGCCTCACCATTTTTGATTTTGTACATGGTTTACATAATTTTAAAATATGGCAAACCTTCCCAGTATACTTTTGATGAAAGATTTTATGATGATTGGGACTATGTAAGAAATGGGGCAGGTACGAATAACGAAACACCATGAGTAATTTTTGTCCAGGTGACATAATTACCTAAAGGCAGAATTTATTATTCTCTATGTTGTTGTATTTTTTTTATGAATTAAACCAGCAGCAGACGCAAAATAACCTGGTCGCTAAAGTTCAAACAAATGAAGAGGGACTGCGTTTTTATTTAGAAATCAAAACCAGGTATATAAATTGATTCATTGTAAATCAGCCACACCTATTTGTCGGTCATCGCACCCATGGCAGCAATTATTAAATCAAATTTCACGATGATGGCGTCCTTTACCTTCACCATGCCGAAAAGAGCAGTGGGTGGAGTGACACCATAATCAGTCATCAACA
>JBDTSD010000068.1:0-20461 GCA_039931355.1 Ginsengibacter sp. | reverse complement strand
ACATTATCATCTATAACGCATCCATGTACTATTGCATTGTGTCCGATGCTTACATTATTACCTATAATCGTGGAAGTTTTTTGATAAGTGCAATGTATTACAGCCCCGTCCTGCACGTTTACCTTATTACCCATCCTGATAAAATTCACATCGCCGCGAATAACCGCATTAAACCAAATGCTACAATCATCCCCCATTATAATATCCCCGGCAAGAGTTGCATTCGGCGCTATAAAGCAATTATTACCCCAGGCAGGCTTTATTCCTTTTACTTCAATAATTAAAGCCATAATTTTTTATTTTATTATTAGCAATAGATTTGGTGATTTTTTAACCAAAACACGGGAAATTTTCATTTTTAAAAATAGGCAAAACAAGCAAGAACAATATATTATTAAGGCAATAAGAAGAGACATGCGGTAAGATCAGGTACAGGAAATCAGCATTCATTTTTTCGATGCAAATGTGGTATGTATGGCGTCATAAATTATAATTGTATTTCCTTACTTTTGCACGCAAGTCAGGTAAGCGCCTGACTTAATTTTTTTAAAACCCACAATGAGCTTTAAAGAACAAATACTTGCAAATAAGCTGCCACGGCACATTGCAATAATAATGGACGGTAATGGAAGGTGGGCAAAGGAAAAGGGTAAAGACAGGTTATTCGGGCATTACAGCGGTGTGGAAAGTGTAAGAAATATCGTGGAAGGTTGTGCGGAGCTTGGCATTGAATATCTCACCTTATATGCCTTCAGTACAGAGAATTGGGATCGCCCGAAAGATGAAGTCAGCGGCTTAATGGAGTTACTGGTTCAAACCATAAAGCAGGAGGTGGTAACATTAAATAAGAATAATATAAAGTTGCATGTGATTGGAGATACAGATTTACTTCCACCTTCCGCCAGGAAAGAATTGTTTGAAGCATGTGAAGAAACCAGATCTAATACGGGCCTTCACCTCATAATGGCGTTAAGCTATAGCAGCCGGTGGGAAATAATTAATGCTATCAGGAAAATAGCTGTACAAGTGAAAGAAGGTAATCTTGAACCGGCAGCAATTACCAACGAAACCTTTGAACAAAATCTTTGCACCGCCGATTTCCCTGACCCGGAACTTATGATAAGAACAAGTGGTGAATATCGGGTAAGCAATTTTTTACTATATCAATTAGCATACTCCGAATTATATTTCACAGATACCCTATGGCCAGACTTTAGAAAAGAGAATCTATACGAAGCCATAGCGGATTACCAAAACCGCGAAAGGCGTTTTGGAAAAACCAGCGAACAACTTTAAAATTTTGCCCAAAAATCCCCGTAATACTTTACTCCATCCCAATAGATTCAACCCTTTCAGTAGGTTGATTTAACAAATACTTTTAATTAATTGAAATTATCTTGCCGCCTTATAAAAAATGATTTGATGCCCAAAATCTACAAGATTTTATTCTTAGTAGTAGTAGCTGTTACTGCCAAAACTATCACATTTGCACAGGTTACAAACGATTCCGCCGCGGTACCCGTAAACATTCCTGATTCACAAAAGGTGTCAGATACAATCCCTGTTTCACAAAATGCTTTCAATAGTATAAAAGACACCACGCCTGTGTCGGTAAATGTTGGCCTTGAAAATATTTTCAATGCAAAAACGCCAAAGGAATACATTATATCAGACATTACGGTAACGGGTACACAATCATTTGACCCAAATCTGATTATTTCTATAAGCGGGCTTGCCAAAGGCGATAAAGTGAAAATACCCGGCGGTGATAATTTCTCCAAAGCCATCACTAATCTGTGGAAGCAAAGCCTTATATCGGATGCTGAAGTATATTTTACCAACCTTGTCGGCGATAATTTATCCGTAGAGATACATATAACGGACAGGCCTACACTGGCTTCATACAAGTTTAAAGGGGTGACCAAAAGCGAATCCGATGACCTCTCCACCAAGTTAGGACTTTCAAAAGGCAGGCAAACGAGAGTTACTGAAAATTTAAAAATATCTTCCGCGGCTATTATTAAGAAATTCTATGTAGATAAGGGATTCAGGAATGTGGCGGTGCAGGTAATACAGACAAAAGATAGCAAAGCAGCCAACGGTGTAAATATTCTTTTCGTTGTAGATAAAAATGGAAAGGTAAGAGTGAACGAAATTTATTTTGCAGGCAATGAATCTGTGCCTGCTTTTAAGTTGAAGAAGCAATTGAAGGGCACGCATGAAAAGAGCAGGTTCACTTTATTTCCTTCCGTGAATGAAAACGTGTTTGACTCTATGCACAGTAACAAACTAACATTCAGCGAATACCTGCGTACTAATGGATACCTGATTCCCAGCAGGACAAAGGAGTTACTTGATCCTTATGTTCGCTTCAAATTGAGCTCAGCAAAATTTAATGATAAAAAATACCAGGAAGATAAGCAGAGCTTATTAACCTATTATAACTCGCTTGGTTTTCGCGACGCAGTAATAGTAAACGATACTACCTATGGGGATAACGGAAACCTGGATGTTGCAATTAAAGTAAATGAAGGCCATCATTATTTCTTTGGCAACATTGCCTGGAAAGGAAATACCAAGTATGCTGATTCGGTACTTAACCTTGTGCTGGGTATTAAAAAAGGAGACAGCTATAATGTAGAAACGCTTAATAAAAAATTAGGTAAACAGCCTTCCCCGGACGGTGGAGATATAAGCAGTCTTTACCAGGATGATGGTTATTTATTTTTCCAGATAGATCCTATAGAAACTGCGGTTTATAATGACACTATTGATTTTGAAATCCGCATCCGCGAAGGGCCGCAGGCCACTATCGGCAAGGTTGATATTACTGGTAACGACAAAACAAAGGATTACGTAATACGACGTGAACTGAGAACAGTTCCTGGTGAAAAATTCAGCAGGGCAGATATTATCCGTACGCAACGCGAGCTTTCACAACTTGGCTATTTCAACCCGGAAAAAATAAACCCGAGTATAGTTCCCAACATGGACAATGGAACCGTAGATATTGGATGGGGGCTCGAAGAAAAATCATCTGACCAGCTTGAACTCTCTGCAGGATTTGGTGGTGGCATTGGGCTTACAGGTACATTGGGTGTAACGTTTAATAATTTTTCTATTTATAATATTTTTAATAAAAAAGCATGGCAACCTTTGCCAAGTGGTGATGGGCAGAAGTTAAGCTTAAGGGCCCAGAGTAATGGAAAGCAGTTCCGCTCTTACAATTTCTCTTTTACAGAACCATGGCTTGGAGGTAAAAAAAGAAATTCATTTACCATAAGTTACTACGATACAAAGTACGCCAATGCTTATAATCCATTTGGATATTACGATCGTTCTTATGCTGACTCTTCATTTATAAGAACAACGGGTTTTAGTGTATCGTTAGGTAAGCAATTAAAATGGCCCGACGACTATTTTGCTTTGGTGTATCAACTGAATTATCAGAAATACAATTTGAGGAATTACAACATATTTCCAGGGCTTACAAATGGAGTTTCAAACAACATTAGTTTCAAGATAACCCTCGCAAGGAATTCAGCGGGACCGAATCCTATTTTCCCTACAAGCGGCTCTAATTTTGTATTGAGCACCCAGCTAACTCCGCCGTATTCATTGTTTAAAAATGAAAGTTTGTCTCAAAGCGAGTCTCAGCCATATAAGTTTGTAGAGTTTCATAAAGAAAGATTTACAGCAGAATGGTACGTGCCAATCGGGCAAGGCCGTGGGCCGGATAAGAACAAGCAGTTTATATTTAAAGCGGCAGCAAAATATGGATTTCTTGGCCGTTATTCCGATAAAACAATTACATCGCCTTTTGAACGCTTTCAATTGGGAGATGCAGGCTTGAGTAATAACTATGGGCTGTTGGGATATGATATTATTGCACACAGAGGGTACCCTGTTTATGATAATTCTGATCCTAAAATAAACCCGGATATAAGTTCGGCAAGAGACTTTTTTACTATTTTTAATAAATACACGCTTGAACTAAGGTATCCATTTAGCACCAGTGCAAGCAGCACTATATATGGCCTTACATTTTTTGAAGCAGCTAACGGATGGTATAGCTTTAAAGATTACAATCCCTTTAAATTGCGCAGGTCAGTGGGTGTAGGTATGCGGTTTTTTCTTCCCATGTTTGGCCTTCTTGGTTTCGACTACGGTGTAGGGTTAGACAGGATAAACGGAAGCACAGGACTTAAAGGTGCAGGTAAATTTACTTTTATGCTCGGCCAGGAGCCAGAATAAAATCAGCAATAAAAATTTTTAGTATGAAAAAAATTTCAGTCTCATTGCTATTATGCTTATTGCTTGCATCAGGTGCATTTGCACAGCGATATGCTGTTATTGATTCAAAATATATTCTTGAAAAAATGCCCGAGTATAAAGAATCGCAGCAAAAGCTTGATCAGTTTAGTGCGCAATGGCAGCAGGAACTTGACCAGAAATCAGCAGAACTTGATAAAATGTACAAAGATTATGATGCCGAGCAGGTGATGTTGAGCGATGAACTAAAAAAGAAGCGGGAGGATGAACTGTTCAATAAAGATAAAGCGTTAAGAGATTTACAGAGAAAGAGGTTTGGATATGAAGGAGATATTTTTAAGAAGCGGGAAGAGCTTATAAAACCAATACAGGACAGGGTTTACAATGCCGTTCAAAAGTTAGCCGTTTCAAAACTATATGATTTCATTTTAGATAAAAGTGAAGGAATTACTGTTATATTTGCCGACCCAAAACTTGACAAGAGCGATGATGTGCTGAAAGAATTAGGTGTTAAATAAATGCGAAAGCGCCTTTGCGGGTGCAGCCTTAAATACAAATTTGAATACTTTAATATTAAACAAATCTCAAAAACAAAGATGAAAAAGTTCATTACACTAGTTTTAATTTCTGTCGGCATGTTCGGGTTTTCTAATGCGGCACATGCTCAAAAGATTGGTTACATCAGCGCTGACGAAATCATTCAGTTAATGCCGGAAGCGGCAGAAGTGCAAACCCAACTTGATGCATATCAAAAGTCATTATACCAAAATGCACAGGATAAGCAAACTACACTCAACGAAGCTGTACAAAAATTTTATAAAGATTCTGCTACTATGAGCGCCAGCTTAAAAGAAGTAAAAAGAACAGAGCTGCAAAAGCAGGTGCAGGATTTAAGTGGTGAAGACCAAAAGATTCAAAACCAGTTTGAGCAAAAAAGGCAGGAACTTTCTTTGCCTATTCAAAAGAAATTGCAAACTGCCATTGAAGAAGTTGCTAAAGAAAATGCTTATACCTATGTTTTTCCAAGAGAAGCATTAATATACATGCCTCCTACAAGTGATATAGGGCCCCTTGTAAAAAAGAAGCTTGGATTGAAAGATGCTCCGGCAACAGGAGCTCCGGCAATTAAATAATTTTTTTAAATCAATTTTTATGCAAGCCATTCATTAAAACGAATGGCTTGTTTATTTTTGAACAATGGCTTCATTATCATCACCCATAGGAGTTTTCGATTCAGGCTACGGCGGTCTTACTGTTTTAAAAGAAATTGTAAAGCAGTTGCCGCAATATGATTACGTCTACCTTGGTGATAATGCGAGGGCGCCTTATGGCACGCGGTCTTTTGAAACAGTTTACGAATATACTTTACAGTCAGTTAAATGGTTGTTCAGCCAGGGTTGCCCGTTAATTATATTGGCATGTAATACTGCCTCTGCAAAGGCGCTCAGGACTATTCAGCAAAATGATCTTCCGTTGATTGACGAAAGTAAAAGAGTTTTGGGGGTGATAAGGCCAACTGTAGAGATCATCGGAAATTATACCAAAACAAATAATATTGGCATATTAGGAACGAAGGGAACAGTTCAGTCGAACTCTTACCCAATCGAACTCGAAAAGTTTTTTCCTGGCTTGCTTGTACACCAGCACGCCTGCCAGCTTTGGGTGCCATTGGTTGAAAATAACGAGTACGCCTCCCCGGGAGCTGATTATTTCATCAATAAAGATTTGCAGGAGCTATTAAAAGATTCACCAGAAATTGATACCATTTTGCTGGCCTGCACCCATTATCCATTGTTATTAAAAAAGATTGAACAATTTCTTCCAGGTAATGTCACTGTTATTTCCCAGGGAGAGATTGTTGCCAAAAGCCTCGAAGATTATTTATTGAGGCACAAGGAAATTGAGGCGAGGTGCAGTAAGGGCAGCCACCTCAGTTTCTATACAACCGATTCTACAGATGATTTTGACAGGCATTCTCAAATATTTTTTGGGGAAAAGGTAAATTCTATACACACTGCACTATAAAAATTCTATAAATCGCGTATTTCAGTTATTTCATGTCATAAAATAAAAATTCTTTTCTTACTTTTGCTGCCCTTTCACAACCAGCAGGGATGGTGCCCGGCTGATAAACTGAAAAATAATTTTATAAAAGGAAAAAAATAATACAATGCCAGGTAAAAAACGTACATATCAGCCACACAAGCGCAGGCGCAAAAGCGTTCATGGATTCAGACAGCGCATGGCAACTGCAAATGGCCGTAAAGTATTGGCAAGCCGCAGGAGAAAAGGTCGCCATAAGCTTTCGGTTTCTGATGAGCACGGAAGTAAAAAATAAACTTTCAACCACATAATTATATAAATAGCCTCTTTTTACGGGGCTATTTTTTTTAATTTTAAATTCAACTCATTATCTCCTCATTAAATGATTCAGCAAAGATTTACGCTCAGGCCATTTGAAAAGCTGAAAAGCCGGAAGCTGATTGATGGGGTTTTCAAAAAAGGAAAATCATTTACTGACTTTCCTTTCAGGGTAATTTATCTTTTTACAGAAGAAAATAAATCTCAATTGCAGGCAGGCTTTGCCGTTAGCAGTAAAATATTTAAGCGGGCTGTTGATAGAAACAGGATCAAAAGGCTAATGCGGGAAGCTTACCGGCTTCAAAAAAATTCTTTGCAGAAACTGCTGGAAGAAAAGCAAAAAAACCTGGTTGTATTTATTGTTTTTACCGGGAAAGAATTACCGTTATTCACCGAAACTAAAGACAAAATAAAAAGTTTAATTACGCGATTGGAGCAAATGATTTTAGCCGAAAGGCAATAAGAAAGCAATTATAAAAAAAGATCAGTGTAAAGTTTACCACCGGGCACAACTGCATATTTGTCGAGGTCTGTAATCCCTTCTGCAGCCAGCACATCTTCATCTATAAAGCAATTTCCGGTGCATTCATTGGAAGGTTTGTTTAATATATGGTAGGCGGCATCCGCGATTATTTGCGGCGTACGGCTCATATTTATAAGCGTTGCCCCACCAAGCAAATTTTTAACGGCAGCAGTAGCAATGGTGGTTTTTGGCCACAAGGTATTTGCAGCAATTTTATATTTCTTTAATTCACCGGATAAGCCCAAAGCGATCATGGTCATATCATATTTGCTCATAGTGTAAGCAAGATGGTTAGTAAACCATTTTTTGTCAAGATTAATAGGCGGTGAGAGATTTAATATGTGCGGATTACTACCATTTTTTAAATAAGGGATACATGCTTTACTTACAAAAAAAGTTCCTTTTACATTTATATCGTGCATCAATCCAAAGGCTTTATTTTCTGTTTCCTCCGTCTTACTAAGTGATATAGCTGACGCATTGTTTATAAGAATATCAATTCCACCGAAAGCTGCAACGCCTTTATCTACAGCATCCTGTATTTGACCTTCAAAGCGAATGTCACACTGAACCGGCAAGGCTTTTCCACCGGCGGCTTCTATTTCTTTGGCTGCGCTGAAAATTGTTCCACCAAGCTTTGGATTTTCTTCAATAGACTTTGCAGCAATTATGATATTTGCGCCTTCACCTGCGAGCTTTAATGCAATAGCTTTTCCAATGCCCCTGGAAGCGCCGGTAATAAAAGCTGTTTTATTTTGAAAAGTCATAAGCAATCTTATAAATTAAATAAATGTGCCAAAGGCATAATATTACAAAACAAAAATCAAATTGTTCGTAAGCAGTTAACGGCTATAAAATCTTTTACTGGAATAAACGGCTGTAGCTATTTCACTGTTGCTACTTCTTTTACACTGCCTGTGCGCTTTAGCGCTCCCCAACCTTGCAGTTCGCCTTTTATTGCTTTATTAAAAGATTTGATGAGAATGTAATACATAAGCTGGCGGTAAATAAGGCGTTGCGGAATCATCCATAAAAGCTTAACATGATTTTCTTTTTCATAAGCAAAGGCAAGCGCAGCGCCGGCAATATCTACGAGGCTGAAAATAATATAGTATAAAATGATATGTGGTATGCTTGCCACAATTATCCCGAACGCCGCCGCGATTAAACTGATCAAAAGAATCAAATCTGCCAATGGTGCAAGTATGGGCAATATCATTTGATAGATCAAAATGTTAGGCATGGCTACCATTCCAAAATTCTTGTATCGTGGGTTAAATACTGTATCCCTATGTTTCCAAAAACATTGCATCACCCCAAAGCTCCACCTAAATCTTTGCTTTAGAAATTGCCTGAATGTTTCAGGAGCTTCAGTGTAAGAAATAGCATTCGTACAATTTCTTATTTCATAACCATTGCGATGAAGTCGCATGGTGAGGTCGCAATCTTCGGCAAGTGTATCTGTAGTAAATCCGCCGGATACAAGTATGGCATCTTTCCTAAAAGCGCCTATAGCCCCCGGAATAACTGTTATACAATTCAGCAGGTCAAATGCCCGTCTGTCAAAGTTTTGTGAAGTAATATATTCAATACTTTGCCAGCGGGTAATCATATTTACCTCGTTGCCAACCTTTACATTTCCCGCTACTGCTGCTACATTTTCGCTGTCAAACTTTTTCATTAATTCAGTAATGGCATCAATCTTCAATTGCGTGTCTGCATCAATACATACCACAAAATCGGCAGTTGATTTTTGAATGCCAAAATTTAAAGCAGAAGCTTTGCCTCCATTTGTTTTTGTAAAGACCTGCACCTTAGGATGTAATTTAAATCGTGCAGAGGTTTTGCTGTAGGTGTCATCTTTGCTGCCATCATCTACAAAAATAATTTCCAGTTGAGGATAATCCTGTGCAAGCAGGCTGTTGATTGTGCGCTCGGCATTTACTTCTTCATTATAAGCAGGTACAATAATGCTTACTAAAGGCCAGGTATTTTTATCTCCCGTTAAAAAAGCTGGAAGAGCTGATAAACCATTTTTATTTTCCTTGTTTTTTTGAACACTTGCGAGCGCTGCCATTAATACAATGCGTGCCACCGATAAGAGTATGCCTATTATAAAAAGCGAAAATAAAATCTCGCCACTCCAATAGCCCGCCTCAGCAAGAAAGAAATTAAATTTTCTTGTCCACCTGTCCCGTGATGATGCAACCCGTGGCATTACCTCATCTTTTGTTTTGCCCATGAGATCCGCAACCGTAGTAAACACAAAGCCGCGTTTCTTAAAATAATCAATGATCTGCGGAAGCGCTTCAACAGTGGCTTGCCGCGTTTCTCCACCTGCGTCATGCAATAAAATAATACTCGCATTGCCGTCTGCTTCCTGTCGTATTACTCTTTGCACAATGCTATCTGCGCTTACGCCCGGCGCCCAATCGTTGGGATCAATGCTTTCGTTAATAGTTAAATAATTTTCACTTCTGCTTCTTTCAATCGGCGCAAGTTCTTCAAAGGTTTGCGGCTGTGAGTCTGCGTTGTACGGCGCCCTGAATAAAATGGTGGAATGCCCTGTAATGCTTTCTATAAGCAGCCGCGTAAGCTTCATCTCAAGTGCCGCCCGCTGCATACTCATATCGGCAATATTATGATGAGTGAACGTATGATTGCCGATTTCAAAACCATCTCTATATTCTCTTTGGATAAGTGGAATATTTTGCTCGGCATTAATACCCACAACAAAAAATGTCGCCGGAACCTTTTCTCTCTCTAAAATATCCAGGATTTGCGGTGTAAAATTTTCACTTGGCCCGTCATCGAATGTAAGAATAAGTTTATGTCCTTTACCATACGTAGTATCTTCAGCAAACTTTCTTATCACGTATCCGGAGGGAAGCTGCAGATAATTTTGCTCTGCAATTAATTGATCAGAACTATCAATTTCCAATTTTATTTTCCCAGGCTGGGGCGAATACATAATATCTAATACCTCACCTTCTCCTTCGAAGCCAACATTGTTCTGTATAACGGGAATTGTTTTAAGTGAATCAAAATCGAAAGGATTTTTTTGAAGTGAACTATTGCTCAGGCTCCTGTTGTAATATTTCCAAATTCTCTGGTCTTCGCTGCCAAGTCTCCACAATGCAGTACCCGCCGTAGCAAACTCATCGCTAAACCGGAGAATATTAAAAGTAGTTGCTGCATCCGTAAACCATACTTCATGATTGGTTTTATCAATTGCCGAATCTTCCTCTTCTTCAGATGCATAATTGAAATGAAGATTGTAAGAATCGTTATCATAAGCAATTTTTGCGTTGATGGATTTGGCTTTATTGATTGCATCATTGTAAGTGTACGTCTCATCATATTTTCCACCGGCCCAGTCGTAACCAAAACCGCCAATACCAAGAATTATTTTTGACGGATCAATCCGATGCGCTGTCCATGAAACCGCGTCTTCTATCCATTTTTGAGCACTTACAGGGCCGGGGCCGGTTGAATTATTATACTGGTCGTAAGCCATCAAAACGATGTAATCATTATAGTCTGATAACTTCGTGTAATCATAGTCGTTATTCTTCGGCTCCACATCCATGCATACTAATAAACCTCTTTCATGAAGCGCTTTATATAGTTTCATTTGAAACGTAGTAAGCGGCTCATTTGTTTTTTCTGCGAGCTCCTCAAAGTCTATGTTTATTCCGTTCAATTTATAAAAAGAAAGTGTGTCAGCTACCTGTCGAATCAAATTATTTTCTAAAACTGAATCGCTTAATATTTTATGCAGCAACTTCCCATCAAAGCCAACCTTTTGAGACTTAAAGTTCGAAAGCATGGGTATTATTGTGAGTTGTTTCTCCTTCATTAAGGCAAGGCCTGCGCTATCAATCCTTGTTTGCAAACGATAGGTTATTGTATCAATAAAAAACCACTCGGGAAATATGGTATTAAGCTTTGATGCATTTTGTTTGAGGTCAGGATAAGAAGTATTTCCGGTCCATGGGGTATAAAATGCTGCCCTTATTAGTGAAAGTGAATTCGCTTTCGAAGGATTGCCCGCCTTTAAACTCTTTAGCGAATCAGATTTTAATTTCTTAAATAAAAAATCCTTAAATCCTTTATATCGTTCGTTTTGGGCGTTCTTTAAAATTAGTGGATTGGAAGGATCAAGTGTCGTTTGATATTCCTTTGCCTTTGCCTGCATGTTAGGAAGGTTGGGCAAAGAACCACTATACAATGCGATACCAAGCACTACAAAAAAGAAAACGCCGATCATTGCGAGAATGCGTGTAGTCCATTGAACGCTTTTCCATCGTGTAGGCTTGTTGGTTTGAAATACCTGGGAAGTTTTATCAGCCATTTGGGTGTGAAATCTAAATTTCCATAAAATCAATGCAAAGTTATACGCAGTAAACATTCATTTTATATTCTTTAACTTTTCTATGCTTATTGGTACTTCGGCAGCGATTATAATCGGGATATAAAAAAGAAAGGCCCCTGTAGAAACAGGGGCCGTTTACCAAAACTAACTGCTTATGAGAAAATTGACTTTTAAATCTAATTGCTATAGATGTTTCAAATCACATGCCAAAATTATGATTAGTTGTGTTAAGGAACATATAACAAAATATTTCAGATTTGTTATAATACAATTGAAACTGGGCAGATTCAAATATTTTCAAAATTATGGATTGGCGAGCTTTTCGGAATTTTCTGCAAATTGGAGTGCATCTATAAATTCCTGCAATTCCCCATTTAATACATTATCTAAATTATAAACAGTAAGCCCGATCCGATGATCGGTTACTCTTCCCTGTGGAAAATTATACGTTCTTATTTTAGCTGAGCGATCGCCCGTGCTTACCAGGCTTTTCCGATGCCGGGAAATTTCTTCTTCCTGCCTGCGTACTTCTTCCTCGTATAATTTCGTACGGATCATCTGCATCGCCTTTTCCCTGTTGCCCAACTGGCTTCTTTCAGTTTGGCACACTACCACAAGCCCTGTTGCAATATGCGTGAGCATTACTTTGGTTTCAACTTTATTTACATTTTGACCGCCTGCGCCGCCACTGCGTGCTGTCTCCATTTTCACATCGCTATCTTTTACTTCCACATCTACTTCCTCTGCCTCAGGCATTACTGCCACGGTAGCTGCGCTTGTATGCACCCTGCCGCTGCCTTCCGTATCGGGCACCCGTTGTACACGATGAACGCCACTCTCAAACTTGAGTGTGCCATATACGTCTTCGCCGGTCACTTCTATTTGAACCTCTTTATATCCACCTACTGTTCCTTCGCTTTCACTTAGCAAAGCAGTTTTCCAACCCTTTTGTTCACAAAACTTTAAATACATCCGCATCAAATCACCTGCAAATAACGAAGCTTCATCACCGCCGGTGCCCGCTCTTATTTCTATGATAGCATTCTTCTCATCCTGCGGATCTTTAGGGATAAGCATGTTGCGGATTTGCTTTTCATAAGTATCTTTTTTATCCAGCAAAGCAGGCGCTTCTTCTTTTGCCAGCTCCCGCATTTCTTCATCATCACTGTTCAGCATTTCTTTGTTAAACTCAATGTCGTCAAGCACTTTCGCATATATATTCCTGGCATCCACAATCTTTTCCAGGCTGCGGTATTCTTTGCTTAACTGGCGATATTTATTGTTGTCATTTACTATTTCAGGATTGGAAAGTGCTACACCCAATTCATCAAATCGCGCCTTTATTGCTTCAAGTTTGTCAAGCATATTGTATTATTTTGAATCCATCATTCATCATGTGTGAGCGTTTGCTCTTCAATGAATGAACACTGCATATCTTCGCAGGGGTTGCAAAATTAACCTATAAAATTTTACATGGCATATCGAAAATTTAAGGCTGACCTGCTTTTTAACGGAACTGATTTATTGAAAAATTCTGTACTGGTAACTGATAATACAGGGAAAGTTATTTCTGTTATAAACGCTGAAGATGCAGGCGATGAGGTACAAGTTTTAAATGGAATTCTATCACCCGGTTTTATCAATGCGCATTGCCACCTTGAGCTGTCGCATTTAAAAAATAAAATTCCGGAAAGAACCGGCCTTATTGAGTTTGTTTATAAAGTTGTTACTGAACGTCATTTCCCGAACGAGGCAATTTTATGTGCAATGGAAATTGCACAGAATGAAATGATCAAAAATGGAATAGTGGCTGTTGGGGATATATGCAATAATATTCTGTCTTCTTCTTTAAAATGCAATGCGGAAATCCAATACTACAATTTTATTGAAGCAAGCGGCTGGCATCCCCATGTAGCAGCGGAAAGATTTGAAAGCAGCAGGGTCATTTATGAAAAATATCTTGAAAAAAAGCACAACGTCTCAATTGTTCCCCATGCGCCATATTCTGTTTCCGAGAGCTTGTGGGAAAAAATTACCCCATATTTTGCGGGGAAAATTGTAACCATCCACAACCAGGAAACAATTTTCGAAGACGAATTTTTTCTAAATGGAAGCGGTGAGTTGGCTAAAATGTATGAAATGATGAAAATTGATAATGCATTTTATAAGTCGCCAGGCACACGGAGTATACCTTCCTATTTTGAGAAGCTATCATCTGCGTCATCCGTGATATTAGTTCATAATACTTTCATAAAACAGGACGATATTCATTTTATAAATAACGCGAAATCTTCAAAACAACGTGTGTCTTTCTGCCTGTGTCCAAATGCGAATATGTATATTGAAAATGCGCTGCCTCCTGTTGACCTTCTGATGCAGAACAATGTAAATATAATTTTAGGTACAGACAGCCTTGCCTCAAATCGCCAATTAAGCATAATGGAGGAAATAAAAACTATTGCAAAAAAATTTACTTCAATAAAGACCGAGACACTATTGAAGTGGGCAACGTTGAACGGTGCCCACGCTTTGGAAATGAATGATAAATTGGGAAGCTTTGAACCTGGGAAAAAGCCAGGGATTGTTCTTATTGAAAATGTGGAAGGGGGATTAATTAATGAGAATACAACCGCCAAAAGACTGCTGTGAGATACAAATCAATATTTACCGATAAAAAATCATTTGTACTTCAGCTTAATATCTCCTGTAGCACAGGCAAAGTCTTCATCTTTCCAAATTCAGGAATATGGTAAGCATAATATTTTTCCATAACAGATAGAATCATCCTGCGGATATTTTTATTCAACTTTATTTCGGCAAGCTCAGATGGATGCCGCGCCTTGAGCAATTCAGAAATATGCTTGCTAACATCTGCATTTGCAATATCATCCTGTGCCTTATCATTATCGGTAAAATTTCCTTCCTGTAGGTTAAAAATATTATTATGTATTGAATAATTATCCTGTAGACCAAAGCCGAAAAAATGGGCGAGTTGCATGGAAAAAAATACCGGAAAATTTGCAGCTATTTCTGCTTTGCAAATATCAAGTCCGAGAAAAGCGTCTTCGCAAAAATTAAACAAGTCTGCATTTGCTTCGGGCTGCTTCAGGCACTTATATAAAAGCTCAACCATATACAGCGCCACGCCGTTTTTGGGTACATCGCTTAATACATTTTTATACAGGTAAAGCCATTTCATTTCTTTGATGCGCTGCAAATTTTTTAAGTCGCTGTGATACACCTGCATATCCAGCAGGGAAGATGGCTGAAAAAACTGCGCTTTGGGATTTTTGCTTTGCGTTCGCACGCCATTCATTATATAGGATTGTATGCCGAAAAGCTCTGTAAAAATGCTGGCAACAACTGATGTTTCACCAAATTTTATTGCGCGGAGAACAATGCCTTTTGTAGAATGGATCATAATAAACTGAACACTAAAAATAAGGCTTTGTGTTTGCTAAAATTGCCGGGCGTTGCTTTTTAAAAGCTATGGTAAACTTATCGCTAATTTGCAGCCTGCATGTACACACTAAAAAAATCACTGGGACAGCATTTTTTAAAAGACGAGAAAATTGTTGAGAAAATTATAGCGGCACTAAAGCAGCACCCGGTGCACAATCTGCTGGAAGTTGGTCCTGGCGCAGGTGCGCTCACAAAGCATCTTATCAAAATACCGGGGATTAATTTTAAAGCTGTGGAACTTGACAAGGAAAAAGTCGATTTCCTGGTACAGCATTATCCCTCTTTACAAGCAAAATTGATAAATAAAAATTTTCTTGAAATTGAGAAGCCGTTCGACGAGCCATTTACGGTAATCGGTAACTTTCCTTATAATATTTCTACGCAAATTTTATTCAAGATACTGGAATGGAAAGGTGCTGTTCCTGTGGTGATCGGTATGTTTCAGAAGGAAGTGGCAGAAAGAGCAGCGGCTAAAGAAGGCAGTAAAATCTATGGTGTGTTAAGTGTGCTTCTTCAATACTATTATTCGGTAGAATATTTATTTTCAGTAGGCAACGAATGTTTTACGCCGCAGCCCAAAGTACAGAGCGGTGTGATAAGGTTAACAGCAAATAATAATAATTTACCTGTAAAAAGTGAAAGAGCATTTTGGATTTTAGTAAAAACTGCGTTTAACCAACGCCGTAAGATGCTTCGTAATGGAGTGAAAAGCTTATTTACAAGTGAAGTTCTTGCTGATGAATTATTTAACCGCAGGGCAGAAACATTAAGTGTAAAAGAGTTTGCAGCACTTACCTTTAAGATGAGCTGGTAATGTATCATGAAAATATTTTTTGCTATTTCCCTGGTTAGTTGTTGTACGCTGTCCTGCTACACTCCACGATATGTATATAGTCCACCAACTCAAAATATTCCCGGCTTAGATAAAAAAAATGAAGTAGAACTTTCTGCCCATTATGGAGCTTCCCTGGATTTATTTCATTCAAAAGGTAATTACAATCGAGGTATTGACCTGCATTCCGCATGGGCTTTCAGCAATCACTTTGCAATAATGCTCAATCAAAATTTTCGTTGGGAAAAGAACAAAACCAATGATACTTATTTCCGGGACGACAGCTCTTCTTTAAAATACCGGCGAGGCTTCACGGAAATAGGATTGGGGTTTTTTACACCCATGAAGGCAAATAAAAAGATGCAGTTCCAGGTTTTTGCCGGTGCTGCTTTCGGCTCTTCCAAAATTTTTGATGATTTTTTTTCAAACAATATTCTTTCAAAAAAATATTTTCAAAGCCGCGTTACGAAGCTGTATATCCAGCCTGCATTCATTTTCAAGCCAAGCCCTAATTTTAATGCTGGTCTTTCCACGCGTTTTACAGAAGTTATATTCTCGCATGTAGCTACCAATTACAATACCACCGAGCTTAACAATTATCTGCTCGATAGCATTAGCACTTCACCTCTCTTTTTTTGGGAGCCAGCCCTTACTTATACATTTGGCTTTAAAAATTTCCCCTTTAAATTTCGTATTCAAAGTTCCATCTCTGTATTGTTAAATCATCGCTTCGTGGAGCATAGGAGTTCTAATATAGGGCTTGGTTTAGTGGCTGATTTCCCTCAACGAAAAGGCAAAAAGAAGGAGTCTCCTAAAAACTAACGGTCATTATTTTTTCTTTCCTTTAGTTGTAATTTTACCAGCTTTGATTGCATTAACAGAACCTTATTGGAATATGTATGAGTGAAAAAACAACCTCCACAGTTAGAATCGTAACGGCCGCCTCTTTATTCGATGGGCATGACGCTGCCATTAATATTATGCGGCGCATTTTGCAAAGCAAAGGCGCTGAGATTATTCATCTTGGGCATAACAGGAGCGTACACGAAATTGTAGAATGTGCCATAGAAGAAGACGCCAACAGCATTGCTATTACAAGTTACCAGGGCGGCCATGTAGAATTTTTTAAATACATGAAAGATCTGCTCGACGAAAATGGGTGTGGCCATATAAAAATATTCGGCGGTGGCGGCGGAACTATTCTGCCTAAAGAAATTGAAGAATTGCATGCCTACGGTATTACAAGAATTTATTCACCTGATGATGGGAGAACAATGGGATTGGAAGGGATGATAGAAGACGTGGTGGAGAAAAGCCGGCCAGGCCTCCCCCTAACCCCCTCCAGGGGAGGGGGGACAAAGACCACGGCCGGTTTGAAGAATGGTAATGGGAATAATGAAAAATTTGCTTTGGGTGAATGGAGAGATATAAAGAAAATAGCGCAATCAATTACGCGTGTTGAAAATGGTGATCCAATTGAAAGCGTTGAAACCGATTTCAATATCTTCAATAAAAAAAAATCAGATTCTGCGTCAGCCATTGTTAAAAATTATTTTGTAGCTGATCCATATTATTATAAACATCTAAAGGAGTTTGCTACAAGTCAAAAAAACAATCCAACAGAAGCAGAAAAACTTTTGTGGGAAAGATTACGGGGAAGAAAGGAAGGTTTTAAATTCAGGAGGCAGCATATCATTGATAAGTACATTGCAGATTTTGTTTGTTTGAAAAAAGGAGTCGTTATTGAAATTGATGGAAACATTCATCAACTTCCTGAAGTAAAAGAAAATGGTGAAATGCGTTCATCAAGATTAAATGATCTTGGTTTCGATGTAATAAGATTTAAAAACCATGAGATTTTAAACGATCCAGATGGAGCTTGTGAAGATATTTTTCAACTGCTTGAAAAAAGAAAAGATTTTATATCGCCTCATCTCGAAGAAGAAAAAGATGCTGAAACTCGTGAAGCCTTGTCTTCCTCCCCCTCCCCTGGAGGGGGCCGGGGGCCGGCTGTCCTCGGCATCACCGGCACCGGTGGCGCTGGCAAATCATCGGTAACAGATGAAATAGTCCGCCGTTTTTTAAATAGCTTTTCTGATAAAACAATTGCTGTTATTTCCGTAGATCCTTCAAAGAAAAAGACTGGCGGCGCTTTGCTCGGGGATCGCATACGCATGAATTCCATTCATCACCCACGGGCTTACATGCGTTCTCTCGCCACACGTGAAAGTGATAAAGCGTTGAGTAAATATGTGCAGGAGGCAATCGATATCTGCAAAGCGGCGGGATACGATTTTATTATTCTTGAGAGTGCCGGTGTAGGCCAGGGAGATGCTTCTATACTGGACCATTGCGATGTAAGCTTGTATGTGATGACGCCTGAGTATGGTGCGGCATCGCAGCTTGAGAAGATTAATATGCTTGACTATGCAGACGTTATTTGCATAAATAAATTTGACAAGGCAGGTGCCCGCGATGCATTGCACGATGTAAAAAAACAATATAAACGCAATCACGCTTTATGGGATGCAAAGGATGAAGAGCTGCCCGTGATTGGTACCACTGCTTCTCTCTTCAATGATGCAGGAATTAATACTTTATTTGAAAAACTGGTAAAAATTATTACGGAAAAAACCAGTGTTACGTTTGGCGAAATAAAATTACCTGAGTCAGGATCTCATCTAAATTCAACATCAGTTATTCCGCCGAAAAGAGTTCGCTACCTCGCTGAGATAGCAGATGAAATTTCGAAATATAACAGCAATGCTAATGAGCAGGCTGAGATTGCTTCGCAGCTTTACCAGGTGATTGGGACATCGGCCATTTTAAAAGAAAGTTATTTTGAGGAAGGAAAAAATGAAGCAGCTATTGAAACAATGGAAGCAGTTGCTCTCTCTTTGAACAAAAAATTATTGCCGCAGTCAAAACAACTTATTGATGAATGGGATAATCTTAAAAGTTCCTATCAAAAAGATTTCTTTGAATATAATGTAAGGGGAAAGGTTATTAAGCAGCCTTTATATTCTGAATCGCTATCACATACTAAAATTCCAAAGATCGCTGTGCCCCGTTTTAAAGACTGGGGCGATATTCTCCGGTGGAGATTGCAGGAAAATTTTCCCGGGCACTTTCCTTTTACTGCTGGCGTGTTTCCGTTAAAAAGAGTGGAAGAAGATCCAACGAGGATGTTTGCGGGAGAAGGTGGCCCCGAAAGAACGAACCGGCGTTTCCATTATGTGAGCGTTGGGCAACCGGCAAAGCGCCTGAGTACTGCATTTGACAGCGTTACACTATACGGAGAGAATCCTGCGACACGTCCTGACATTTATGGAAAAGTTGGTAATAGCGGTGTGAGTGTTGCAAGTGTTGATGATGCTAAAAAGTTGTACAGCGGGTTTGATCTTTGCGATCCGAAGACATCCGTGAGCATGACTATTAATGGGCCTGCTCCAATGCTTCTTGCATTTTTTTTAAATGCCGCCATTGACCAGCAATGTGAAAAATATATAATTGAGAATAACTTACGGGAAAGTGTAAACGCAATTATTGAATCTAAATTCGATCGGGAGAAGCTGCCAAAGTATATGGGCGTCAATGGTGAGCTTGTGCATGCAGAAAAAGGGACCATGAAAGGGCATTTGCCAAAAGGTAATGACGGCCTTGGACTGAGATTATTAGGATTGTCTGGAGAAGATGTGCTTGATAAAGATGTTTATGAAGATATAAAAGCAAAAGCTTTGTCTTCGGTTCGCGGTACGGTACAGGCAGATATTTTAAAAGAAGATCAGGCACAAAATACCTGCATCTTCTCAACCGAATTTGCCTTAAAGTTAATGGGCGATGTACAAGAATATTTTATTGACAAGAAAATCAGGAATTTTTATTCTGTCTCTATCAGCGGTTATCATATCGCTGAAGCGGGCGCCAATCCTATCACACAGCTTGCCTTTACCTTATCTAATGGGTTTACATATGTAGAATATTATCTCAGCAGGGGAATGAGTATAGATGATTTTGCGCCAAACCTTTCTTTCTTTTTCAGCAATGGCATGGATCCGGAATATAGTGTGATCGGCCGCGTGGCTCGGCGCATTTGGGCAAAGGCAATGAAGTATAAATACAACGCCAATCCAAGGTCGCAGATGTTGAAATATCACATTCAAACAAGTGGCAGGAGCTTGCATGCGCAGGAAATTGATTTCAATGATATAAGAACTACGCTGCAGGCATTGTATGCCATCTATGATAACTGCAACAGCCTTCATACAAATGCTTATGACGAGGCGATAACGACGCCGACAGAAGAAAGTGTGCGTCGTGCAATGGCCATACAATTAATTATAAATCGTGAGCTGGGAACAGCAAAGAATGAAAATCCTTTGCAGGGAAGTTTTTTAATTGAAGAACTTACTGATCTGGTAGAAGATGCGGTGATGGAAGAATTTAATCGCATCTCTGAAAGGGGCGGTGTGCTTGGTGCCATGGAGCGCATGTACCAGCGAAATAAGATACAGGAAGAAAGCCTGTACTATGAAACACAAAAACACACAGGCGAAATGCCCATAGTGGGTGTAAACACATTTCTGAATAAAGCCGGTTCGCCAACGATACTACCGGCAGAGGTTATACGCAGTAC
>JBDTSD010000067.1:0-20754 GCA_039931355.1 Ginsengibacter sp. | reverse complement strand
TACTTTTTTTATAATGATCTTACACCGGAGCAGTTTGACCGGTTATTAAAAATTGCCTCAACAGGCAGTGCAAAAAGCCTTGATTAAAAAAAATGGCATTATCACAAATTACGTTTCAGTTCGATGACTCGCCGGAGAAGAGTAAAGATGATAAGACTATGGATGAAAAGATTATGCTATTAAGCAAGGAACAGCCCAAACAAAAAAGAGGAAGGAAAAGCCTGAAAGAAATAAGTGCCGAAACAGCCTTAGTTGAAATCCCGGAAGATGAAATTCTTTTTCAAAAACAATACTATTCAATTGGTGATGTAGCTTCTATGTTCAAAGAAAATACCTCGCTTATAAGGTATTGGGAAAATGAATTCGATATACTAAAACCAAGGAAAAATAAAAAGGGCGACCGTTATTTCAGGCCGGAAGATGTGAAAAACTTAAAGATGATTTACCACCTGCTGCGCGAAAGAAAATACACGATAGAAGGGGCGAAGGAATTTTTAAAAAACAATAAAGCTGCCGGCGAAAAGCATCAGATGATAGAGTCGTTGCAAAAAATAAAATTATTTTTATTAGAACTTAAAAACAATTTATAAAGTACCATGAAAAACTTTTTATTAATCAGCTGCCTCTTGTTCACTCTTTCAATTGGAGCAAAGGCGCAAACACAAGCGCCATACGAAGTGCTTACTGATTCTGCAAATAACAATGAAAAAATATTAAAGGGTGAAATCAATAAAAATGATTTGGCAGATAATCCTGCCTATACCTGGTATGCTGAAAGTCAAAAGATTTATCCTGTACCAAATACCGCTGCTGTAACGGGTATGGCAAAAAATAAAGACAATGTAAATATTGTAATTTTTGGGGGAACGTGGTGTGAGGATACACATTTCGTTTTGCCTAAATTTTTTAAAATACAAGAAGCCAGCGGCTTTCCGAATGACCGCATTACGATTTATGCCGTTGATCGAAATAAGAAAACGCTTGGAACATATGCAGATGATTATCACATAACTAATGTGCCTACAATAATTGTGATGAAGAACGGGAAAGAGGTTGGGCGTGTGGTGGAATATGGTAAAACAGGAAAATGGGACCAGGAGTTTGCTGATATATTTAGTGAATAACCCCTAGCCCCTAAAGGGGAACAAAGACCAAGACGGATAAGCCTATTCCCGAAGGGAGAAGTAAATGCAAGAAAGATGTTCGGTTAATTGTAATATGGGCTGATCATCAAATAGACTATTACACCAGTTACTGCTACATAAAACCAGATTGGCCACGTAATTCTGGCAAGTTTCATATGCTTTGCATAATCTCCGGTAAGCGCCCTGTATGCTGTAAACAAAATAAAAGGAAGTATAATTCCGGCAAGAGGAATATGCGTTATCAGAATAAAATAATATACATAGCGCATACTGCCGGCAAGCGATTTTTCATCTGCGCTTAATATTCCATCGTGGTTGAGATCACCATATTTTGTATCGCCGCTCAGCAAGTGATGGCAAATGTATGAAAGCAAGAAAAGCAAAGACAGCGTAATAGCAAAGAGCATTATGTTTCTATGAAGAAAAAACTTTCTTGACTTTACTGCCCAGAGTGCTGCTATCAACAGTATAGCAACAAATGAATTGATAACGGCATTGGCCGTAGCAAAAATGTGCGGGTTAAAAGGCAGGCTTACATTAATTTTTATTTCCGCCAATAATGCCACAGCGGCAAATACAACAATTGAAACGACCCAGATTAATATCGCGGCCTTTTTATCATTGCGATTCAGCATCGGAGCCGGCAATCCTCCATTCACAATCTTTTCCATTTCTTTTTTATCTATTTTTCTCTTTTATATTAAATCAGCTTCTTTCAAAAAGCTCCTTCACAAATTGCCCGAAGGTGCGGTGCCTGTCTTTTTCAAGCATCAACAAAGGAATGTCCCTGACCAGTTTTTTTTGGGCTGTTGAATCGAAACCATTGTACCACCCTCGCACAATTCTTTCTTTATCCAGCAGGAAAAAATTCTCTGTATGTACAAAGGCTGTGTCCACATTTATATCTGCAATATTTGCTTTTATTTCCTTTATCGCCATACTATAAATACTATCACGATTGCCTGTAAGCAGCCACCAGCTATCGGGATTCACGTCAAATTTTTCAGCCCACTTTCGCAGCTGTGACACAGAGTCGTGAAGCGGATCAACAGTGATGGAAACAAACTCAACAATCGAATCGTTGTTGGTAAATGAACTTTGTAATTTTTTCATTGCCCTGGCAAGCTTGGGACATATAGTAGGGCAGCGGGTAAAAAAGAAATCAAGTACTATTATTTTTCCTTTTAGATCATCAAAAGAAACTTTCTTACCAAATTGATTTGTAAACTGCATGGCCGACACCTGGTGCCAGGCCGTATCAAAAGTAGCTTTGCCATTTTTTTTAATTACGCTCACACTGTCATAAAAATATCTTGGCGGCATTTGCACATCCCTGTTGCTGTAATAGCGAACTAAAACATAACTTATTACCGGTAATAAAATTGCGAGCGATAAAGCCAACAAAGCTTTTTTCTTCATATACTAAAGGTTCTAAAACAAAATTAGCCATCACATAAAGCGACAGCTAATTCCCCATATTTTAATAAAAATTTATTTCCTGCATCAATTTTTTTCACCTTTCTCCATTGCAGGCACAGGATGCTGTTGTACATGCTCAGTTGATGGATGACTTCCTGCGTCTGTATTTCTTAAATGCTTCCAACTATTACCATCATAAAGAAAGGCTATGATAAACCATACGAAGAGTGTGGCGGGCACGGCTATTGTCATAATAAGATTTCTTATTTCATCGCCAAGATGCATAAAAATAGAAATGATATAAAAAGCTTTGGCCAGGGTAAGTATGCAAACAAGCCCTTTAAAAGCAAGCACAAGAAACTGGCTCGGATCAGGACCTTTATGAATTGTATAAATGCCCAGACCCAGGCTAAGCTCTGCTATGGTAAGCCCTAATAATATCCAGAACGTTTTCCAAATTCTTTTTACCTGGGCAGCATCATTTTCATGCGATATCAAGTGGGTAGTTGCTTCTGAAGACATACATTTATTATTAACTTCTTAAAAAATTTATTTAAAAATATTCTTATCGGATCAAATCAGGTAAAAACAAAGGAACACAAATACCCATACCAAATCTACAAAGTGCCAATAAAGTCCGGCCTTTTCAATCATCTCGTAATGCCCGCGCTGTTCAAAATGCCCAAGCCTTGTTTTCACAAGCATTACGGCATTTATTATTACTCCTGAAAAAACGTGGAAACCATGAAAGCCGGTAATACCAAAAAAGTACCCACCGAATGCTATTGGCCCGGGCGTACCTACAGGATGTCCCTCATGCATTAATCCCGGAACGTAAGGCCCCCACGGGTTGTGGCTTACAGTAGTTGCCCATTCTTCTATTTTACCATCTACCATCACGGGATGGGCACCGGTAAGTAAGTGTGTCCACTCCCACGCCTGGCAACTTAAAAAAGCAAGCCCCCCAAGAATCGTAAAAATCAACCATTTTTCTACGCCTTTCTTATTCATATTATGTCCGTCATGCACGGCAAGTACCATCGTTACCGAACTGAGGATAAGGATGAAGGTCATTAAGCTTACAAAAGCGAGCGGCAGGTTCGCATGGCCGGCGAGAGGAAATGCATTGAAAACATGGTTAGGATCTGCCCAGGTATTAACGCTAAAGCGAATAGTACCATAAGAAATGAGGAAAGCGCCAAATGTAAAGGAATCACTCATTAAAAAATACCACATCATCAGCTTGCCATAGCTAACATTGAAAGGGCTCTTTCCGCCGCTCCATAATTTGGTTTTTGGTTGTGCCAGCGCTGTTTCCATTATTGCTCGTTAAAAGGTTATTACAAAT
Source organism: Ginsengibacter sp. (assembly GCA_039931355.1). GTDB lineage: Bacteria > Bacteroidota > Bacteroidia > Chitinophagales > Chitinophagaceae > Ginsengibacter. Next base: position 16,842 of record JBDTSD010000067.1, on the reverse strand, counting down.
ATATTAATTGTTCTATTGTCGTATTGTATAATTGTTGTTGCTATGAGCTATCAGCTGTGAGCTATCAGCCAGCAGCCCCAGTTATCAGCTTCTAACTTTTCATTTTTCGTTTTCAATTCTTCTATCTTATCATCACAAGAAATAATAATAAGTATATCCATAAAAAATCAACAAAGTGCCAATAGGTACTCATAAGTTCTATCTGCACAGGATCATAATTTTTTATTTTTATTCTAAAAGCTTTTATTAATATTATTACCATGGCAATTACACCTGCCACCACGTGCAGCGCGTGCAAGCCTACTATGATGTATAAAAAAGAAAAAGACACACTCCTTGTAAGCGTAATGCCGCTATCCCAAAGTTGGGTAAAGCCAATGTACTGCATAAGAACAAATGCCACGCCCAATGCCAGGGTTATTGCCAGCCACTGCCTGTACTTTCTCATTTGCCTTTCCTTAAAAGCTTTGCGGCTAAGCATGATCGTTATACTGCTGATAATTATCACCGCCGTCGAATACCAAAAAATTAATGGTAGATCAAAAGTGATCCAGTTGGAAAGATTACGTTTGATGATATAGGCGCTTGTAAAGCCAGCAAACATCATCACAATACTTACAAGCCCTATCCACAAAGTAAATTTATGTGGATGTATCCTGGTTTTTTGATCTTTCATCACTGCTATCATAAATTATAAATTCTCTTTTATATAAACCTTCGCCGCACAATTTTATTTTATCAACTATGCCTTATCAAACAATAATGCAAGGAATACAATCATAAGATAAAAATAAGAGCTGAACATTACCCTGCGTGCCGCGTGCACATTCATTCTTACAAATAATAAGATACTCATAATTACCATACCCAGGTTACAGCCTAACAAAATCCAAAAGGATATCATTCCGCTAATGTGAAACTGAAACGGTAACATACCAACGGGTATCATAAGCATAGAATAAATTACTGTTTGTAACGCCGTAAACTTAGTAGGGCCGCCTGCTCCAGGCAATAATTTGAAACCCGCTTTTTCATAATCTCTATGTGCCACCCAGGCTATTGCCCAAAAATGGGGAAATTGCCATAAAAACAATATTGCGAATAATACCCAACCTCCCGCACTCAGTTCGTTTGTTCCGGCAACCCAACCAATAAGGCAGGGAAGTGCACCCGGTAATCCCCCGACTAACACTGATATGGAATTAATCTTTTTTAAGGGTGTGTAAACAAAAGCATATATGAATAAGCTCAACAGCGATATAGCAGCACTCAATAAATTGAAATTAATCCACATAATAGTTACTCCTACTATACCGGCTATAATAGCGAAAGTCCATGCTTCATTTTCTGCCATCCTTCCTGATGCGACCGGTCTTCCGGCGGTACGTTTCATTAACGCATCTGTATCCTTTTCCACTGCCTGGTTTATAGCATTTGCTGAGCCGGTAATGAGCATGCCAGCGATGAATAATGTAGAAATTGCAAATAAATCGAAGGTTACATTTGGTGCAAGCAGGTAGCATACTACACAGCTAAATACAACTGTAAAGCTCAAGGTGAATTTGATTAGTTGAAAATAATCTTTCACCTTGCTTGCCAGCGTAAATGAAGCTGAATTAGGAATACCTGTAATCACTTTATCCATTAATAAAAACCGTTTTAAAAAAAGCCCCGAAAATTTCAGGGCATTTAAAAGAAAATATTACTTAATAAATTCTGAATTCAATACCCTTATTAGTGCCTGCTTTCATCTGCACCAATAGGTTCAGTTTGCGGAATGAAATCTCTTCCATCTTTGCCATAATCATAAGCCCAGCGATGTACCTCCGGAATCTCGCCCGGCCAGTTGCCATGCCCGGGATTTATCGGCGTCGTCCATTCCATCGTATTTGAGCCCCACGGATTTTGCGTGGTTACTTTCCGCCCTTTGAATATAGAATAGAAGAAATTAAAAATAAACAGGATCTGCACTGCAAAAACAATTAGCGCTACAAAGCTTATAAATTCATTCAGACCATCAAACATTTTGAATGATTCCCAATTGCTGAAATCATAATAACGGCGTGGCATACCCGCTAACCCTTCATAATGCATTGGCCAGAAAATCAGGTACGCTCCAATTATAGTAACCCAAAAATGAATGTATGAAAGCGTATTATTCATATACCTGCCAAACATTTTCGGGAACCAATGGTAAATGCCTGCAAACATGCCAAACATAGAAGCAACGCCCATCACGATATGAAAGTGTGCAACTACAAAATAAGTATCATGTAAATGAATATCTAAGGATGAGTTTCCAAGAAACACACCCGTTAAACCTCCTGAAATGAACAGGCTCACGAAGCCAATTGAAAAAAGCATACCAGGGGTAAATCGAATGTTACCTTTCCACAATGTCGTAATCCAGTTAAATACTTTTATAGCAGAAGGAACAGCAATCAATAAAGTTAATAGAACAAAGAATGATCCGAGGAAAGGATTCAACCCTGTTACAAACATGTGATGCGCCCACACCATAAAGGATAAAGCTGCGATGGCGAATAACGAACCCACCATTGCCATATAGCCGAAAATTGGTTTACGGGCATTAGTTGCCATCACTTCCGACACTATTCCCATTGCAGGCAGAGCGATTATATATACCTCAGGATGGCCGAGGAACCAAAAAAGATGCTGAAATAATATCGGACTTCCCCCCTCATTTGGTAAAATTTTACCGCTTATAACTATATCGCTAAGGAAAAAACTTGTGCCGAGGTGGCGATCGAATAATAACAGGATACAACCTGACAGCAATACAGGGAAAGATAATACCCCAAGAATAGCAGTAAAGAACAATGCCCAAATCGTTAAGGGTAGTCTTGTCATGCTCATACCCTTGGTACGCAGGTTTAGAATTGTAGAAATATAATTCAGTCCTGCAAGAAGTTGCGAAATTATAAACAAGGACATACTTGTAAGCCAGAGATCCATTCCTATTTTAGCCCCATCGCTAGCTTCGCGCAAAGCGCTCAAAGGAGGATAAATTGTCCATCCGCCACTTGCCGGACCTGTTTGCGTAAATAACGAAGCAAACATGACGATCGAAGCTGAGAAGAAAAACCAGTAAGAAAGCATATTTAAAAACGGGGATGCCATATCTCTTGCTCCAACCTGGAGGGGAATGAGAAAGTTTGCAAACGTTCCGCTTAGGCCTGCAGTAAGCACAAAAAATACAAGGATAGTTCCATGCATAGTTACCAATGCGTAGTAGAATTCAGGATCAAGTTTACCACCTTTTGCCCAATTGCCCAGGAAGTCTTCAAGAAAAGGAAATGTTTGATTAGGATAGCCTAATTGCAACCTGAAAATAACAGAGAATAACCCCCCGATAAAAGCCCAAATAATTCCTGTGATAAGAAATTGCCGCGAGATCATTTTGTGATCCTGGCTAAAAACGTATTTAGTTATAAATGATTCTTTATGATGATGCGTGTGTGAAGCGTGGCCTAAATCATGCACCACCAATGGTTGTTCATGTGATACTTCTTCGTTAGTCATAATGATATTTTTTTAAAAGCCAAAGGCCAATAGTTTTATTTTTTTGCAGCGTTCATATTTTGCGCTACTGTTTTTGTTGAATCTGTTGGCACAGCCGGTGTTTTGTTGGGATCAAGATTGGGGAATGCCATATAATATTCGGGCTTTTGTGTAGCCATATATTGATCAAAAGCCTGCTGAGACTCCACAACAATTATTCCACGCATACCGAAATGTCCTTTTCCACATATTTGATCGCAACTTATTTCATATACAAAATTTGGATTATCGGTTCTCACTTTCATCTCTTCGGTTGTATAAATTGGCGTGAACCATAAAGTAGTGGGAGTACCAGGTACCGCATCCATTTTCATTCTGAAATGGGAAAGGCCCACGTCATGCAATACATCCTGTGAGTTAATAACCAGCTTTACGGGTTTATTTACTACTACATGCATAGTAGTGGGTACATGTATATCATCGTGGCTGGCCGCATCGGCCCAATCAATTCCTAATGGATTATTATGAGCGGGATCTGTAAGTTTGTAATTCTTTCTTCCCAACACGCCATCTTTCCCGGGATAACGAATTTCCCAACCGAACTGGTGGCCTGTAATCTCCACTACCTGCGAATCTTTGGGTGCATCAGACGTAAACTTAAACCAGTATTTTAAACCAAAAACAACCAATACAGTTAATACGATAGCGGGAATACCTGTCCATATTAATTCAAGCTTGTTACTGTGTGTAAAATAAAGCGCTTTACGTTTATCGCTCTCCTGGTATTTAAAAGAAAACCAAAATAACAAGATTTGTGTCAGGAAAAAAACAACACCGGTCACTGCTATAGTAATGTAAAGCATGGTATCAATACTCTTACCTTCTTCTGAGGCTGAGCCTTGCGGAAATAATGTTTTGGGATAAAAAAGCTTATTGCACCACCATACGCCAATAAGGCCGGCGATAAGAAAACCGATCATTAGAAATCCATTGATCTTATTATTTTGCTTCCTGGCTTTTTCTTCGCCTTTTAAAATGCTTACATACTCACTTGCCTTAGAAATCTGGAAAATAACCAGAAAAATAAGCACGATGATCGCTATCAAAAAAAAGTCATTCATGGTTCTTTAAATTTTCCTTACAACCCTATCGTATCTGGCGCAAAGGTACTTTTGAATTGCTTAATATTTTTTATCGGATTTATTTTCTCACTATTTTTTTATATTAAAAACTATCGTTTATCTCAACAAGGCAACCTTTATGTATGGTGAATAATGCTCTCTTTAAGAAACGGATGATTCATAGCGGTCATCGGCGCTCTTGAAGCAAACCGTCCTACTCCCCACATAATAATTCCTACAAAGCCTAACGGGATTCCAAATTCAAACCAACTTAAATGCGGATGAAATTTGACTGTACCTGGCATCACCATTTGATAAAAATCTATCCAGTGTCCAAAAATGATAAGCACACACATAAACGTTACAATTGTATAATTACGCTTCGTAGCTTTTTTCATAAATATCAACAGCGGGCATAAAAAGTTAAGTACAAGGTTTAGAAAAAATAAACCCCTATACGGCCCTTGTGAACGTATTTTAAAATAAATCGTTTCTTCCGGGATGTTACCATACCAAATAAGCATGAATTGATCGAACCACAGGTAAGTCCATAATATAGAAAAAGCAAACATAAACTTACCCATATCCTGCAGGTGCTCCTGGGTAACAAATTCCAACTGGCCCTGGTTTTTAAAGTAGATAACAAAAATAGTTATAAGCGCGACACCTGACACAAATGTGCTTGCAAAAGTGTACCAGCTATACATAGTGCTGAACCAATGCGCATCAATACTCATAAGCCATAGCCACGGGATGGTAGAACCTACCGTAAGACCATACAATACAAGAAAACATGCAGACCAATATAGATTTTTATTCAGCCATTTTTTCCCTGTTTCATAATCCATTGTTCCCATTTTATCACTTTCAAGACTGAGGTCTTTTAGTTTCTTTCCGATAAAAGCCCAAAGGCCTATGCAAACTATTGAGGCAATGATATAAACATAGGGGCTTAAAAAGCCTGATTTTCCTTTCAATACCTCATCATGAGCAACCATTTGCTTATCAAGCCAGGGATAAATATCTGTGCGGTTACCAACTACCACACACAGCATTACGAGAATTGTAAGAACCCCCATTAAGGGAACTAAAGATGATATCGCATCAGCAACTCTTTTCAAAGCAACCTGCCAGCCACCCATTGCTAAAGTACAAATGGAAATAAAAAATGTTCCTGTGTTAACCAGGAATAACCAGAAGAGACTATTTTGTAACAACACAGCCCAGAACCTGGTGGCATTTAAATTTTCTCCATGAGCACCTGCAGCAGGATTCAAAAAAATTACACCACATACTAAGGTAAGCAAGCCAACAATCATAAGGCCGGTTGACCATTTTTTATATCCCGCCGGTGTTACATATTGATTATTCATTAAATCTCTTTTTATAGTAATTATTGTCTTTTAGTTGATGATGAATCTATCGCCGCTATTTTAGCGTGAACAGAATCAGCCACTTCACCCGTTCCCTTGTTTTGTCTTGATTTTACATATTGTATCACCATCCACCGCTGTTCTCTTGTCAATTGCGACGCATAACTTCCCATATTATTCTTTCCATAGGTCACCGAATGAAACATAGTGCCAACGGGCATTTCAACATACTGTGGCAACGTAAGGTTAGCAACGGCCGGAATTTTCCCGCCGGTGGCCAGGGGCCCCTGGGCATCAATATTTACACCGTGACATATAGCGCAATTAATATTAAAAAGGCGTTGCGCTTCAGCCATTTGAACAGTATCAAGCGGAGGCAAGGGGTCTTTTACCTGAGCACTCATTCTATAACCATTAGAGTCGTCCGGTAATGTATAAGGAAAAAGATCACCTCTTCTTATAGTTCCTTCAACAGGATATCCGATATAATTTATTCCTTCCGCTTTCAAGTTATTCTCGGCATAAGCTTCGTATGCCCGGCTATACGCCATATCCGGCATATATGTCTTACCAGGTTCGCGTTTATTATCACAGCTTTCAATAACTGTAATAAGAAATATTACTAAAGTAAACGCAAAAAGAATTTTAATTTTTTTCATATTTCTATAATAATCTCCGTCAAATATTTTAATCAATGAACATCATTTCTTAATTCTGCCTCTAATAACCAACCTCTTCTGTTCTGTACAATTTTTGCTCTTTATCATACCTGCCAAACCACCAGCCATCTTCCGCTTCCTGCACATTTATTTCAAAAGCACCGTTGTTTTGCAAGAAGCTTTGTACCTCAGTTTCGTTGGTATTTGAAGTACATTCAATCACCATTACCATAAGATCGTCCGTTGCCCGCGGATGGAAATGATGTTTTTTTACACCAGGCATTATTTTGCACAACCAGCAAAAAGTGTATACCATACCCACGGCTGACAAGAGTACTGTAAGCTCAAAGGTGATTGGTATAAATGCAGGTAGAGAAAAATGCGGCTTTCCACCAATATTCAACGGCCAGTCAGTAGTGAATATCCAGCCCATACCGCCTACTGCAATGGAAGTCCCTGTGACACCAAAAATAAAACCGGCGGTATGCAGGCTTGTTTCCCTCAAACCTAATGCATGGTCGAGCCCATGAATAGGAAAGGGTGTATATACATCATGTATTTTATAACCTGCTCTTCTTACATTCTTAATAGCAGGAAATAAAACTTTTTCATCATCAAAACAACCTACAACAAACTTTTTTATCATATTAATGCCTCCCAAAACCCCTACAAAGGGCATTTTAAAATATTTTCAATTTACTACCTCTATTGAGGGCCACTTCAACCGCAAACAATTATACTAATGTGCGTGTTCTACCTCTTCAATATAAAATTTCTCACTATCCATTTTCTCTGCATCTGTCATTTTGTGCTTATAATTTTCGCCGCTTGTTTTTAATATCGCTTTAATTTCAGCCACAGCAATAACAGGGAAATATTTAGCAAACAGAAAATAACAGGTGAAGAAAAGCCCAAATGTTCCCAGGAAGAATCCTACTTCCCAAATAGTCGGGCTATAATAAGTACTCCAGGAAGATGGAAGAAAATCACGGTAAATCGAAGTAACAATAATAACAAAACGCTCAAACCACATTCCCACATTTATAAGTACAGACATGAAGAAAGTGAACGTTACGTTTCTTCTTAATTTTTTTGACCAGAAAATTTGTGGAGAAACCACATTACAAAACATCATTCCATAATATGCCCAGCCGTAAGGGCTGAAAATATTTACACGGTTTTGCCTGAAGGCCCACCATTCATATTGATTTTGTCCATACCAGGCAATAAACAATTCGGTTAAATAAGCACAACCTACAATAGAGCCTGTAAGCACTATCACTTTATTCATTGCTTCAATGTGCCCGATGGTTATATAATCTTCGAGATGTAATACTTTTCGCGTAATGATCAATAAGGATTGCACCATTGCAAAGCCTGAGAATATTGCGCCAGCAACAAAGTAAGGAGGAAATATTGTGGTATGCCAGCCTGGAATAACTGATGTAGCAAAGTCAAAGGATACGATCGTATGCACTGATAATACAAGAGGTGTAGCTAAACCTGCTAGAACTAACGCAAGGCTTTCTATGCGTTGCCAATGCTTGGTACTGCCAGTCCAGCCAAAGGAAGCAACTCCATAAAACATTTTTCTAAACTTCGTTTTCGCCCTGTCACGAACGGTTGCCAGATCCGGCAATAAGCCTGAATACCAGAATAATAACGAAACGGTGAAATAAGTAGAAACGGCGAACACATCCCACAATAACGCGGAATTAAAGTTAGGCCAAAGAGGACCACGTGAATTTGGATAAGGCATTACATAAAAACCAACCCATACGCGTCCCATGTGAAATATTGGAAACTGGCCGGCACACATTACGGCAAAGATCGTCATGGCTTCTGCCGCCCTATTTACACCGGTTCTCCATCCCTGCCTGAATAATAAAAGAATCGCAGAAATAAGCGTACCGGCGTGACCGATACCGATCCACCAAACGAAGTTGGTAATATCCCAACCCCAGCCTATAGTGTGATTCAGGTTCCACTGGCCTATACCATAAGTTACTTCCCGGTAAACAGAGTAAACCCCAAATAATAACAGGCACACTGATATAGAAAAGCCCACCCACCACATAATGCCCGCTTTAGCTTCTATTGGGCCAATAATATCCTCAGTTACCTGGTGATAAGTTTTATCACCATCTATCAAAGGTTCCCTGAGTTGCGATTCATATTTTAATAATGACATACTTAATTTAGCTTTTAGCTATAAAAATGAAACCTGGAATATATTATTCTAAACTAATTATTGTTTTAGCTATGCTCTGCATCTACGCTAAGATTACCCACAGCGCGATCAGTATTTCTCACTTTCACCAGGTAATTCACGTTACTAAGCACATGCAATTCCTCCAGTACATAATACTTTCTTTCCTTCTGCTCACGTGCTCTTAATTGTGCGATCTTACTATTTTCATCATTTACATTACCAAACATTATCGCGTGGGTCGGGCATGCCTGCATGCACGCGGTTTTTACTTCCTGGTCCTTTAAAGGGCGATCTTCTTTTTTAGCATTGAGCTTTCCTTCCTGCAAACGTTGTACACAAAAACTACATTTCTCCATCACACCCCGCGAGCGAACGGTAACATCCGGGTTCAATACCATCCTGCTTAAGTCTTCATTGAGCTCCGCAGTTGCATCAGAAATAATTCCGCGCTGGTTATCAGGGAAACTATCTGCTCCATTATAATCAGCCCAGTTAAAACGACGCACTTTATACGGGCAGTTATTTGCGCAATATTTTGTACCAATACACCGGTTATAAATCATTTGATTCAGGCCTTCACTGCTGTGATTGGTTGCAGATACCGGGCATACATTTTCGCATGGAGCATTATCACAATGCTGGCAAAGCATAGGCTGAAATACTACATCAGGATTTTGTGGATCGCCGGTAAAATACCTGTCAATACGAAGCCATTGCATATCGTGAAACCTTGACACTTCATATTTACCAACTGTTGAAATATTATTTTCTGCAACACATGCCACGGTACAAGCGCTGCAACCGATACAAGTATTTAAGTCAATACTCATTCCCCATTTTATACCCGGCTTTTCGTAAGTTGGATATAGTGTAGCATCTCTTGTAAAATTTTCACCAAACCTGCTTAACTCTTCTTCTTCTTCCTTGATCATTTTATCAGGATGAGAAATAAACTCAGCAAGCGTAGTTTCCCTTACAATTGGCCTTCCTTCTGTAATGTTATGTACCTGCGTTTGTGCGATCGGGTAGGTGTCGCCGGTTTTTTCTACCGTTGCCGGCGCAGAATAAATAATGGTTGTCCCGTTGAAAGAAGCGAGCGGATAAACATTTACCCCTACACCTCTTGCCGCCGGCCCGATATATTCTGCAGTTTTATCTTCGTTAGCACTTTTGCGCCCATACCCAACAGCCATTGCAATTACATTGGGGTGGGTACCGGGAATGATAAGTATCGGAAGAGTTATCGTTTTATTATTTACCGTAATTTTTACAGTAGGTTTATGTATACTCACTTCATATTTATCAGAATCTCTCCTGTTGTAAATATCAATGCCAAATAAAGATTTTCCCATTTGCGGGGATATCATCGCATAGTTATCCCAGGTTGCTTTTGAAATAGGGTCACTTACTTCCTGAAGCCATGCATTGTTTGCACGGTTACCAGTACCAAGCGATACTTTTTCATAAAGAATTATTTCCACTTCACCACCTTTTGCACCTCCAATTTTAGTAGCTGCATCTGATACATTTCCCGCAAATGTGCCACTCCCCATCTGTGTTGATGGAAGTACGCCGCCTTTGACCGAAGTGGAATCTGAAGTAGTGGACGTGGCACTCTTCATACCTGCTTTTTCAGAACTGGAATCACCTGGAGTAAATGAGGCAGATTCGGAAGCAGTCGCGGGTGTAAGTGTAAATGGATTTACTAATGCACCACGTCCTTTGGATTTGGAAGTTTCCAATACTCCATCCTGCACGAATCTTTCAAAATTATCAAGACCGCCTAAAGTGGAAATCCAATATTGCCTGAAATATGCTTCGTAATCATTTGTATTTCCTGTAAGTTTCAATAAAGAGTCTTCAAATTGCCGCGTTTTGAATAACGGGTGTATGAGAGGTTGCAGCACCGTTACGTAACCCGCCTGTGGTTCAGCATCGCCCCAGCATTCCAGCCAGTGATGAGAAGGAATTACATATTTACAGAGCTCTGTAGTTTCATCCATCTTTTCACTATAGGAAATAGTAAGCGGGCATTTTTTCACGCCTTCTGCAAATTTTGCTGCATTTGAATAACTATAAACAGGATTGGCTCCATAAACTAATAGTGTTCCTACATTACCTGCATTCAGGTCATTTGTAAGTGCAATTATATCTGCGTCTACTCCCTGGCGATAGTTTACCGGCGTACTCCAATCAATAGTTTTGCCACCAGCGCCAATGGCTTCATTTATAGCATTTACAATTACCTGGACATTCACATCATTGCTTCCGCAAACCACTAAGGATGCTCCCTTATTCGCAGAAAGATCCGCTGCAGCTTTTTTAATTCCTTCTGCAACTTTGCCGCTGATATTTGAAGATGTGCCGCCACCTAAAGCGCCTAATAGGGCAAGAGCAATTGCACCCATCTCTGATGGTTTATGAATAAAACGTTCATCCGCATTGGCGCCTGTAATAGTATAGTGACTTTCGAACTGATAATGCTTACTTAGTGCCGGTTTATCTTGTACAATCCTTCTTGTTTCCGCGTATTGCTTCGCAAATACAACCGGGCTTAGCCATGTTGCTAAAAAATCCGCTCCAAGGCTCACAATAACTTTTGCATTTTCAAAATGATAAGCAGGTATTGCCCGTTTGCCGTAAGAAGCCTCATTGCCTAAAATCATTCCGCTGTAAGAGACAGCATCATATTGTACATGCCTGCTGCCGGGATATTTCGCTTTAAATTCCTCAATAATTTTTTTGGTTGTTGGAGATGTAATGGACGATGTTAGTAACACGGTTGGTTTTCCGGAATTAGCTGCCATATTACCCGCAATCATTTTATCAATTGCTTCAAACGTGGCTTCTTTACCATTAGCCATCGGGTAGCGCAGGCGTGTGGTATCATACAGATCAAGTACTGATGATTGGCACCGTGCTGAAGTTCCGCCATCCGTAAGTGAAGAGAGATCGTTTCCCTCGATTTTAATCGGGCGGCCCTCTCTTTGTTTTACGACAACCGGGATAGCGTCGCCATCATTTATATAAGTAGACGCGTAATAATTTGGAACACCCGGAAGCATGTCATCGGGCTTGTTTAAATATGGAATTGCTTTGCGAACAGGCATTTCACAACTTGCCGCAAGTGCCGCAGCAGCAGTGCTGAAGCCCATGTATTTTAGAAAATCTCTTCTTGGTGTTTTTGCATTAAAAATATTCTCATTGGCAAGCTCTTCAAATGGTAGTTCTTCGTTGAACTCATTTTTTAGCGCTTTCTGTTCGGAGTCGCTTTGATTAAAGTCTTCAAAATTCTGCCAATACTTTTTATCGCTCATTTATATTTTTTTGAAAATTCTCTGATTGCTTCTATATAAAATTTTAGCTCCTTCTTCGTCGAATATACAAGGGCTGTGTTTTTTTAATAGTGACATTTCTGACATTCCGTTCCGCCGATCTTTTCAACCGTTACGCTGTCATATTTTCCTTGTTGTATATCCTGGTGAAATTTCTCGTAAATGCTGTAAAATTTATTTCCATGTCCTTTATCATCATTAAACTGAACATTAGTAGTACGGTGGCAGTTAACGCACCAACCCATACTTAGATCAGCAAACTGCTTTACTTCGCCCATCTTCTGAATTTCTCCATGACATGTCTGGCAGGCTACACGGCCTACTTTTACGTGCTGTGAGTGGTTGAAATAAACAAGATCAGGAAGATTATGAATACGCACCCATTCTATTGGAGTGCCTGGCTTATCGTATTTTTTAAGATCAGGATTCCATCCTGCGTATTTGTATAATTTTTGGATTTCTGCGTTTGGATTTACTGACGTTCCATCTTCGCGGAAAAGCGGTTCACCTGCATATTCTTTAATAGCCTTATGGCAGTTCATACAAACATTTACAGATGGAATATTTGAATGCTTGCTATCCTGGGCTCCGCTATGGCAATAGAGACAACTGATTTGATTAGTACCTGCATGCACTTTATGGGAATAATAAATTGGCTGCACCGGTTGATAACCTTGTTGCCGCCCCAGGCCCATTGCGCCTTCTACAAGGAAATAGCCTCCAATCATAAAGAGCACAATTACCACCATAAGCAAATAAGCTTTGTTACGGTAAAACGGTACAGGATGAGGAGATTTTATACCTTCTTTTTCATCGGTAAGCTTTTTTAAGTTGCTGTTTACCTGAACGAGGGTTAACCCGATGATTGCCAATATAAGTGTGAGCAACCCATATAAAATCGAATTGTCTGATGTATCCCCATTGGGTTCCGAAGGACCAGGAGGCTTTGGAGCTTCGTATTTATTTGCCCAATCAAGTATCGCGTCAATTTCTTCTTTTTTCAAACCGGGGAAAGCCGTCATCACAGTACCACCTGCTGCACTTTTTAACTGAGCAGCATACGGATCGGTATTTACCATTGTGGTGGTATTTGCCACCCACTTATATACCCAATCTTTCGAAGGTTCTCTTTCCCTGGCACCCTTAAGGGCCGGGCCCACATAAGGTGCGTCTGGCTTATGGCAACTAGCACAGTTTGCTTTAAACAGACTTTCGCCATCTGCTGCAAACAAAAATTCCGGGAAAGAAATTAAAGCTATAAGGAAAAGTAATGCGATTGTTTTTGAAAAAAGCCTGCTGAGTTGGTTCATACTCTTATTTCCTGTCTTATGATAATGGAAGAATATCTTTGTTGGTTGCAAAAATAAGGCAGGATGTTGACAAACTGTTAACAAATTTGTATTTTTTTTAGCCTTGTCTGGCGTGGCTTTCAAAGGTTTTTATAAAAATCAGCCCGCTAACATATCTTTTTTTTATCATGTACAAAAGATGGCAGGTTTAACCTATTGTTTGACTTATTATTTACTCAAATTGAACATCGGCTTACATTCAATTAATCAACTTTTAGCTCACCGCCTTCATAAAATCATTTGACAGTTTTTTTTCGTCTGAGTATAAAAAATTTACATACGGAGTTTTATGTTTCCTTTAATTTCTGTTTACTTTCGACAGCCACGACTTTAAAATAGAATCATGAAGAAGATTGCAATATTTGCCTCAGGGAACGGGACGAATGCAAAAAAAATAATTGACCATTTCAAAAACTCTGATGTAATAAAAGTGAGCCTTATTGTTTGCAATAATCCCAATGCCGGTGTACTAACCATAGCTAACAAGAGCAATATCCCTGTTTTAATGGTGGGAAAAAATGAATTCCGGGCTAATGGTTACCTGGAAGAATTGAACAATTACGGTACAGAATTCATAGTGTTGGCAGGTTTTCTTTGGAAGCTGCCAGCGTCACTTATTAAAGCTTTCGAGGGGAAAATCATAAATATTCATCCTGCCTTATTACCCGCTTATGGAGGCAAGGGTATGTATGGAAATGCGGTGCATGAAGCGGTAATAACCGCCGGGGAAAGGCAAAGTGGAATTACCATTCATTATGTGGATGAAATATATGATAACGGGGAGATAATTTTCCAGGCTACGTGCCCTGTTGAGGAAAACGATACAGCCGAATCGCTGGCAAAAAAAATCCATGCACTCGAACACTTGTATTATCCTGTAGAAATAGAAAAGTTGTTGAAATAATGACTTATCTTTTTTACCAAAAATTAATTGAATGTTTTTACCATCACTAAGCCAGCACAAAAAAGAATTTCAATTAGACAGGTTGATATTATTCAGCGACGCAGTATTTGCTATTGCTATTACGCTACTTGTTATTGATTTAAAAGTTCCGGAAGTAGCCGAACCCGTTACAGAAATAAAAGTGTTGAATGCCTTCCTGTTATTGTTTCCCAAACTAATAGGGTTTCTATTGAGCTTTTTATTGATTGGCCTTTACTGGACTATCCATCACCGCTTATTTGGTTTTGTAATTGGGTATACACAAAGACTACTTTGGATCAATCTTCTTTTTCTTTTGGGAATTGTGTTGTTGCCCTTCAGTACAGCCTTTTACAGCGAATACACTTTTGATTTTCTCAAGACACCCATCATCACTTATTCCCTCAACTTTTGTTACATAGGAATTATGAGTTTTTTCCTTTGGAAATATGTGAGCAACCCGAAAAACAATCTTTCAGAAAACTTATCTATTCCCCTGGCAAATTATTATACGTTCAGAGCTGTGGCCGTTCCAATAATCTTCGCAATAATTATAATTGTATCCTTCTTTAATCCAAAGAGTGCCATATACATTCCACCATTCACACCGGTGATCATGTGGGCGATCGGAAAATATTTTAAAACCAAATTACGACTGCATAGGTAAAAAGTTATTGGCAGGAACCTTGCTTTTGCGGTCACATGCATTTCAAAAATCAGCGTTAAAAAAGGGACTGATTTGTGTTTTGATTAATCCATTAATGTAATATTACTCCTTATAATTTTTTTTTGAAAAGACAGCTACAATCAAAATTTTTTTTCCTTGCATTTTTATTACAGGCATTTTGTATTCCAGATGTAAAGGCGCAGATCACGATCTCAGGAACCGTGTATGATTCTACAAAGCTGTATGTGGTGCCTAATGTAAATGTATCAAGCACATCCGGGCTGGTTGCAACCACAGATTCCCTCGGAGCGTATCACATAAATGTGTCAAAAGGCGATTCCGTAAGTTTTTTCTACAGGGGAAAGTCAACAGTAAAGTTTCCGGTGGAAACAATCAATAACTATAATTCGTTTGATATTTCCCTACGGGTGAGAATAAATGATAAATACAAACTTCTGAAAGGCGTGACAGTTTTTGCAAATACTTACCACCGGGATTCTTTGGAGAACAGGATGTCTTACTCCAAAATTTTCGATTTTGATAAGCCGGGTATCAGTTCAAACTATGAGCCTGGTGCTGCCGCAGGCCTTGATCTCGATCAGTTAATAGGCATGTTTCAATTTAGAAAAAACAAGCAAAATCTCGCTTTTCAAAAACGACTGGTTGACCAGGAACAAGATCATTATGTAGATTATCGTTTCAGCTCAAAAGTTATTAATAGAATTACCGGGCTTCACGGAGATACGCTTACCAAATATAAAACACTGTATAGACCTTCTTATTACTTTGTTGTATCCAGTACGCTTGCCGAATTTTATGAGTACATCTTAAATACCTCTTATTCATTTAAAAGAGAAGAAGGCATAGAATAATTCTGTTGTATAAATGATTACTAAATCCTTTTCGGTATTTCTTTTATCCTGATTAGAAACTAATTTTCCTTATTAAATGTAACTTTAAAATAAAAGTGATTGTATGAATACTATTATAATAAATAATGCAAACAATAAACAGGCAAATGTGATAGAGGAATTGGCCAAACTACTTCAACTCGACATAACTGTTGAGAAACATTCTTCGTCTGAAAGGGAAGCTATTGATGCTTCTATAGATGATTATGAAAATGGTCGGACCCGTGGTTTAGAAGTTTCTATAAAGGATTTCAAAAAAATGATTAATGGCCTCAAACAAGATAATTAATATTCAACCGAAAGCCTGGAATGATATGCAATTCTGGTTATTAAATGACCGCAAAAATTTAAACCGCATATTTGATTTAATAAATGCTATAACTAATGATCCATTTAATGGCATTGGCAAACCTGAACCACTAAAAACTAATTAAAAAGGCTACTGGAGCAGGAGAATAAATCATGAGCATTGCCTTATTTATAAAATTGAACAAACCGATATTGTAATTATTAGTTGTAAAGGGCATTAATAAAAATTCGTTATTGATTATTTGAACCTACAAACACTTTAATGAAATTTCTCTTCTTCATTCTTTTTCCATTTGTCGTCTCAGCACAAAGTTTTTCTAAAGAAGAAATTAATAAATGGACTAAGCAATCAAAAAATGTAACCATCATTCGCGATAATTATGGCATTCCGCATATTTATGGTAAAACGGATGCAGACGCGGTTTTTGGACTATTATATGCGCAATGTGAAGATGATTTCAA
>JBDTSD010000066.1:0-21330 GCA_039931355.1 Ginsengibacter sp. | reverse complement strand
GTAGGATGGGCAATTATTTATTTTCCATTTGCATTACTTCTCCATGGCGGCCTGCTACATCAAACGCGGCAATACGAATAGTGCCTTTTGCAGTAATAGGTTTTGTATATTCCGGGCTTGTCGCATTAGGGTCTTTTCCAGTTATTGTGTACCTGAGTTGTAATCCCGGAAACTCGCTGTTCGCTAAAATGCTTCCGTTCTCTTGCTTAATACCAGGAGGAGGAATGCGATAATTATATCCGCCATTATAATAGGATAGTCTTGGCAGTTCATGCTTACCCGTAACATTTACAAATTGTGACCATGCTTTGTTATACAACCGTGCCTGTTTCAAAGAGTCCGCTTCCAGAGCCCAGTCCGGGTCTTTTGCCCAGGCTCTTTCGGCTAAACCTAAAAGCTTTGGAAGCAACATATATTCCAGGCGATCGGTATTAATGTTGTTTTCTGACCAAAGCAAACCTTCTATGCCAACTATGTTTGCTTTGCCATAATCTGTTAGCCTGATCTTTCCTGTCCGGTCTACGTTTTCGAGTGAATTACCTTTTCCATCTTCCTTTACATTTTTTAAAAAATCAAAAGGAATGAAATAGAAAGGCTTATCAATATCCACATAACCTCCCCAATTTTGGCCGTTTTCGTTGTATGAATTATTATAGGCTAAATCAAAATATTGGTTGGACACGTTTGATAGCACTACTTTATAGCCGGCGTTGGCAAGCCTGTATGCTAGGTCTTCGTTGCCCGAGCCTATTGTATTATTCCACACATGCAATTGAAAATGATCATTTACAAAATCTGGATTAGGGATATAATACGGCTTACCATCTAATGTAGTTTTTCGCATTCCAATTTCTTCCCAGCCGGACATAAAGAGACCTTTTGACTTAAGTATTTTATTAAGTTTTCCGTAATAATAGTACCAAAGGTCTCCTGTGTTTTTTATTGATGGGTTTTTGCTTGCAAATTGCTGAACTATTGTTGAGCCTTCCCAAACACCCGCCGGCACTTCATCTCCGCCAAAATGAATAGTTGTGAGTGGAACATTTGCTTTTCTATACATTGCAATTAATTCATCACTTACCTTTTCCATGAACGTATAAACAGAAGGTAAAGTCACATTCATTACATTATCATTCCAGTTTTGTGCTGAGCTGTATTTAGATGTGTCTTCAAAGTCCGATAATAGATATTTTTTAGCTTCCTCCGCCTTTCCCTCTTTCACAAATTTTGCATAGCGGGCTTCCATTGATTTGATAGCAGCCCGTGCATGCCCCGGCGATTCTATTTCTGGTATTACTTGTATATAACGATCATTGGCATAGCGCAAGATTTCAATAAAATCTTTTACTGAATAATAGCCGCTGCCGGGATATTTATTAGCAAGCCCGCCAGAGGCAAAAGAAGGTGGTAGGTTTTTTTTGTTGTCAGTTGTATGTCCGCGTTGGCTGCCAATATCTGTTAGCTCAGGAAGGCCAGGTATTTCAATCCGCCATCCTTCATCTTCTGTTAGGTGAAAATGAAATATGTTTAGTTTATAAAAGCTCATCAGATCAAGTATTTTAAAAATTTCATCCTTTGTTTGAAAGTTCCTGGCTACATCGAGAAAGAAACTGCGATAGCCAAAACGCGGCTCATCTGTTACCTCAACTGCAGGAATGTTAATGGCAGGTTGTTTCGCTTTCCAGCTTAACGGTGGCAATAATGTTTTTAAAGATTGTATAGCATAAAAAACGCCTTTACCTGTAGCTGCCGTGATTACGATTTCTGAAGGCGTTACTTGTAGCGAATAACCTTCTTCGTTCGTTTGCCCTTTGTTGATAGCTATACTTTGAATGTTTTGCTTTGAAGCAATTTTTGGCTTGATCATTAAAACTTTACCCAACTCATCTGATAAATAATTGGCTTCTTTACTAAAAGATGGATCAGAAAAAATTTGTGTTTGACCGCTCAATTTAAACGCGCCTGCAACTTCATTATATTCCAGCGGGGTCGGGAAAATTTTAGGTAGCTGCGATTCATCAATGTCTGTTATAGATAAATTTTTATTGTAGATAATATAAGGATCTGACCAATTAATTGTAATGCCGGCAATTTTACTTTTCAAGAAAAGCGAATCGGGAGCAATTTGTTTTTCTATCAACGGAATTGCCTGTGTTGGCTTGTCGTTCCATACCAAATAAAATCCCCGCGGCCCTTCGCTAAAGTTGTAAATATTACGGTCTTCAACGAGGTTGTATATGATAGATTTCCCTGGCGGCAATTCCTGGAAATCATTGTTTGGTTTTAATTGAAACAGATCACCATTGATAAAGGAAACGGTAAGCCCATTATTGTCGGGCTGTGGAAAATCGGAACCCCTGTTGAAATAAATAATCCAACCGGTTGCTTTAAATTTTTGCTTGGAAATGTTTGTTATTGTGAGCGTTGCAAGCGACCGGTTATTTTGCTGGTAATCGTTCTGGATGGGCTGCCATTCTATTTTTAAAGGCGGTGATTGTGTTGATTGCGCAGTGTTTTGTGCTCTGCTTGTCAAGCATATATTTATTAAAAATAGAAAAAACATGAAAGGCAAAAGATTGTGGAGAGGCTTAAATTTTAGCATAGATAATTATGACATTTAAAGAAATAATAGAAAAGATATAGATAAAAATAAAGCCGGAAATATATATCAGCAAAAATTTCCAATAAAAGCATGCGATTGTTAGAAATGCCGGACTTATTTGGTGATTGCGTTATTCAATTTATTATATACCGCGATTAAATGTGTACGAATATAATCCGGCCTGGGGCTTTCCTGATGGTTGGTTAGCAGCGTTACCTTTTTTGATGGCAAAGCAGGCATGTGACAGTCAATACAGTTAGCTTGTAAAACTAAGCCGGGCGCAGGTTTCATTGTGCAAAAGTTATGATTCGCTTCTGTGTGGCAAACCATACATTTTTGTGAAAATAATGCCATGTTTTGGATTTCATCGCCATGGGCGTTATGGCAACTCAGGCAATTTAAATCTTTACTTTGCTGATAACACTTGCTGGCCATAAGTAGCTGCACCTGGTTGCCATGCACATCCATTTTATTTATATCAACATGCATAAAATCGGGTTCCTGGTAATCATGTAAATCATCCCCGGGTTTAAATTCAAAAACAGATTTTAATTCTTTTTTATTTCCTGAATGGCAAACGCCGCACATATCCATTTTTTGCTGACGCGAAAGTTTTGTTATCACCGTAATATACTTAGGCACAGTTTCACCAGGATGCGCTGTGTGATAGTCCGCATGCAACTTTGCAGGTCCATGGCACCTTTCGCAATCAATACTTAATAGCTGTTGGCCCGGCAAATATTTTTCCGAAAGCTCAAGGCTGCCCGTTTGTACAACTTCAACATTGGCAGCGGAAGCATGGCAGCCGAAACATTTACTGGGAATATTCCTGGAAAAGAAAATGTTGTTTGCAGGAAAGCCCGGACTGTTGGCCCAACTTGCCGTCGGCATAAAATATGAGATGGGAAGTTGGT
The DNA here is from genome assembly GCA_039931355.1 of Ginsengibacter sp. GTDB lineage: Bacteria > Bacteroidota > Bacteroidia > Chitinophagales > Chitinophagaceae > Ginsengibacter. The sequence goes on along the minus strand of JBDTSD010000066.1, from coordinate 17,814 downwards.
GTATTTCATCGCCTGCATGATATAGGTAAGTTTGTGCTTTTCTTCCCGAACCGATCGTGATATTAAAAGGATGTGATTCTGTTTCTGCGCCATTAATATAGGCAGTTTGATAAAAAGTATTGCCCTTTTTTTCCATGGTCACTTTCATGGAATCTGAATAAACAAATTCATTTGCAGGAGAAGTAAAGCTTCCGTCAATGTTTTCTGCAGACGATATCCTTGAAGTATTGTGATGCGCTGAATGTATATAAATGTCAGCTATATTTTTATGGCAGGAAATGCATGTTGATGCGCCTGCGTAATCTTTTCCTCTTACATCTTCAGGCATGGGGTTGTTATTATTTATACAACTAATGAAACCAATGACAGCTATTAAAATAGTTGAAGTAATAAGTAAGATTTTTTTATGCATCCACATGTTTTAATAAAATGGGTAGATGTTTACAGACGAAGATATTGTACCGTGTATAATTTTCATAAGCATATTTGCGTGTAAGGCGTACTGTTAGTTTTTTTATGACGTCGCTTCAATAAGGAAATTAGCGAGGTTCGCTTTTTCAGGCACTCCTAATTTTTTTCTCAGCCTATACCTGCTTATCTCAACGCCTCTTACAGAAATATTCATAAGTTGCGCTATCTCTTTGGTAGAAAGATTCATTCTTAGATAAGCAGATAATTTTAATTCGGTTGCACTTAAGTTAGTATATTTTTTTTTCAGGGCAGAATGAAAGTCGCTGTGTACATTATCAAAGTGAGCTGTAAACTGTTCCCATTGCTGCTCAATTTTATCTTCATCATTTAAAACCTTAATTATTTTATTTAAATTTTCCGGATCTACTTCACTTTCAGTTTGTTTTTTTAAACGCACCATTTGATCCTTTATCTTTCCTAACAGTTCACCCTTTTGTGCAAGGTGCATTGCTACGGAAGCAAGCTCGGTATTTTTGTGCTGTATCTCTGCCTCAAGTTTTTCATTTTTTAATTTTACAATTTCCTGGTCTGTTTTCTCCAATTCAAGCTGATGAAGATACCGGAGCCGCTCCTGCTCCTGCTCGTGTTTTATTTGCTGTTTCCTGAATTTTTTTTGAAGAAAAATGAAAAGAAGATAGTTGCCGATAATAAAGAGCAAAATATAAATTCCGTAGGCAACCTTTGTTTGATACCAAGGTGGCAACACCGTAAAGCTATAGCTTGCTATAGCAGATTCGCTTCCAAGATTATTTTTTGCCTTCACCTTAAAGGTATAATTGCCTGCAGGTAAATTGGTATATTCCTTTTGCGATTTTTTAGTGAATGCTGACCATTTTGGATCGAACCACTCAAGTAAATAACTATACTGTATGTTTGACTGCTGCGCATACACAGGTGAGGCAAATTCAAAATAAAATGAATTCCATGAGTAGCTAATTTTCATTTGTTTTGGTTTCAACGTTCCACTGCCATCATTCACCTCGCCTGTATATCCTCCAAAGAGTAAGCTGTCCCTATCCTTAATGGCCTTTACAGACGTGATTTGAACCGTAAGGGGATATTTGATTTTTTTATATTGCTCGTAGTTGATATGATAGAATCCCCTGTCTCCGCCAATAAAAATATTATTCTTGTTTACCGGGTAAATAAATTCAAAGCCGCTGACGAACTTATTGGTAAGCTCCGGAAAATAAATGATCTGTGGTTGAGACAATGACATATCCACGACGCCCAATATTTTATCAAACACAAACCAGATATTACCTAAATTATCTTCTTTTAAATAACGGATTTTTTTGTTGGGGAAAAGGTTATTGTAAAATGCTGATGGTTCAAATTTATCTTTAAGATCATTATATTTAAATGCACCATTTTCGGTGGTCATTATAATTTCATTGTTGATCTTAAAAATATAATTTCCATTGGAAGAATAAACTCCCTGCTTTTGGATATAGTATTTTATTTTGGGAGTACCGCCACTTAACTGGATACAATAGATCCCCCTGTATGGATGTGCTATCCAAATCTTATTATCCTTAATACAAACAAATCTTGCGGATTCAAAATGCGCATGGACTTTTTTATCACTAAAAATGCCGTTTGCATAATCGTAAAAGTTAATTCCCTGGTAGGTGCCCGCTACTACTAATGATGAGGCGTTTTCCCCGTAGTAGGGCAAAAAGGTCCAAAAACCGGAGCTGTTATCTATTAGTTTGGCAGAATTGTTTTCGATTACAAAAGCTCCTTCGTTATGGCCCATAAGAAGTTTTTTGTTTACTTCAGATAAGTTCCATACTTGCCCTTTTGTATTATCAACAGGATCAAAGGCTCCTTTCACATAGCTTAAATCATTTTCCGGGTAGAGAGGAGTTTTGTACAAACCATTGGATGTCCCTAAGTATAAATTATTGTTGAAAATGCTGGCCGCATAACCAGAACCGTTATTTGGATAATCAGGGTAAATATGTTTGAGCGCATTATTATATGCTATAAAGTCAATTCCGTTATCAAGCCCCATCCAAATGTTTCTTTCTTTATCCATGAATATGGTAAGGATATTATTATTTTGAAGCCCTTCTTTCCTGGAAAATTTTTGAATAAGTGATCCTTTCTTGTCTATGATGTAGCAACCATCAAGGTTCGTTGTAAGAGCTATATGCTCATCGTTCACCATTGTTGACGCAGAAATATGAGCATCATTAATGCTATTGAGAAAAGCGGAGGCCATTTTAATAATGGTATCTCTTTTTAAAAGAAAAGTACCATCCTTAATTGTAGTAAGTATTGCACTATCTTCTCCAATCGAGGTTAGCGCTGTTACAAAATAATCGGCAGGCAAGTCAGCTTTTTTCAAAAAAGGGATCCAGGCGCCATTTTGAAAACTTAGCAGACCCCTGTCAATGTCCTGCGCTATTAGCCTGTTATTGCAAAGACTAATAAATCGCCAGTGTTTGCTTTTATATACATTACACTGAGTTCCGTTTATTTGAAATATCTTATCGCTTGTTTGAAAAAAAAGCCAACCTCTAAAAAAATAGATTCCCCACACATCCGTAAATGATCTTTCTCCGGCTGGTAATACATTTTTAAGAGAATGATATATCAACATGCCATTATCATTCGGAGAAAAGTATCCAAATTCATCCTGTCCGCCGACATATAGCTTATTATCGGGGCCAAATTCAATATATCGAACAACGCTATTATTAGGCAGAGGATATGTTTTCCAGTTGATGCCATCAAATGTTAGTAATCCTTCATTATTGGCAAAGTACATCACTCCATTTTTATCCTGTCTTATCTGCCTGTTTTGGGAACCCGCTTTATAGGTTTCTTTTGTATAATTTATAATATCGGGTAGCGCAATTGTATTCTGCGCGATGGAGAAATTGGTAAAAAATAAAAGAAAGGGGCAGACGATAAATCTCATTCAATAAAATTACTTGTGAAAGTAATAAAAATTAAATGATGTAGTAATGTTGTATAAAAACTGTGTAATAGTGGGCGCTAATTCAGCTTGATGTAGTAGTGAAGTATCAGATAAAAGAAATAATCCTGTAGATTTGCCTATTATTTTAGCTTATAAAAAACAACGATTGCGTATGAGACAAAAAACTAAACTATTGCTATGCTCTATTCTGTTCATTCTTGGAACAGGAAGCTTAACGGCACAAAATCTTTCCGTATCTGGAAAGGTAATTTCAAAAACTACCAATGAACCTCTATCCGGAGCCACTATCTCGGTAAAAGGTACTTCAATGGCAACTACCACAGATGCCTCTGGCAATTACGTGATATCTGTACCAAACAAAGGAAGTACTTTAATTGTATCCTTCATTGGGATGGACCCACAGGAAAAGGTAATTAACCAGGCGGGTGTTCAAAATTTTTCCGTTGCAGAATCAACCAATTCTCTTAACGAAGTAGTTGTAGTAGGTTATGGTACACAAAAGAAAAGTGTCGTAACCGGGGCAATTTCCAGCGTAAAAGCGAAAGATTTGGAAAACATCCCGAACGGTAGAATCGAACAATCCCTGCAGGGAAGAGTTGCAGGTGTTACAATTGCCCAAAATGCAGGACAACCTGGTGCTGGCTCTACCATAAGAGTAAGGGGGGTAACGACTTTTGGCGATGGTAATAATAACCCGCTTTGGGTTGTAGATGGTGTAGTGGTAGATGCCGGTGGTATTGGCTACATTAATCAGTCGGACATTGAATCTATTGAAGTATTAAAAGACGCAACCTCGGCAGCTATCTATGGAACAAGAGCTGCTGCAGGCGTAATTTTAGTTACAACAAAAAAAGGAAGGTCGGGCAAATTAACTGTTAGCTATAACGGGTATTATGGAACATCTGCACCTGCAAAAAAACTGGATCTTTTAAATGCTACTGAATATGCCACACTGATTAATGAAAGGTTAGTTGCTGGTGGGGGTAGTCCTCTTTACACAAATCCTGAGACTCTTGGTAAGGGAACTGATTGGCAGAGCGAAATTTTTAATAATGATGCCCGCAGGACTGATCACGAGATAAGCCTTGGCGGTGGGGGTGACAGATCTACTTTTTATTTATCATTTGGCTTGCAAGATCAGGATGGAATTGTTGCAACTGATATTTCACATTATAAAAAGACTAGCATTCGGCTTAATTCAACCCATAAAATTGCGAAGTTTATCACCTTTGGTGAAACTGTAGGATACGCACACCAAAAAAGTATGGGTATAGGAAACACGAACAGCGAATTTGGCGGACCTTTAAGCTCTGCCATTAACCTGGACCCTATCACACCGGTAGTAGTTACAGATCTTACAGCTGCAGGCGGTGCTCCTTATAATTCTAATCCGGTGATAAGGGATGCTAATGGATATCCTTATGGTATTTCTTCAGCGGTAGGGCAGGAGATGAGCAATCCAAAGGCTTACATCCAAACGAAGCTTGGTAATTACGGATGGTCAGATGATTTCGTGGGTAACGCTTACCTGGAAGTTGGGCCTATTAAACATATAAAAGTAAGATCATCAGTCGGTGGAAAATTAGCCTATTATGGGGATCAATATTTTACCCCGGTATTTTATTTGAGCCCAACTATTAGCGTTTCGAAAAATAATTTCGGGAAAAATGATAACAAAGTTTTTAACTGGACCTTGGAAAATACTGTTCAGTACAGCAATGTTATTGGTGATCATGACTTTAGCGTGTTACTTGGACAGGGTGCCTATGTAGAAAATAATGGCGGTGGTTCTTCAATTACGCTTTTTGACTTGCCGATCTCAAGCTATAAGGATGCCTCATTTAACTTTCCGATCACCCAGGCCAATCGTACTTCAGGTGGCTATGATATGACGCTTCACAAGGTATCTTCGCTTTTTGCCCGTGTTAACTATAATTACAAAGAGAAATACCTGCTGACCGCAATTGCCCGTCGCGATGGTTCTTCAAGATTTGGTGCGAACAATAAATATGGATATTTCCCTTCAGCTTCTGTGGGTTGGGTAGCTTCAAAAGAAGACTTTTGGCCAGCCAATAACTATGTTACGGCATTGAAACTAAGAGGTGGCTATGGTAAAGTTGGTAGCGATGCAATTCCAGATTTTGCATATACACCGCTGGTAAATGGTGGTTACAATTATACTTTAGGAAATGGTGGTACAATTATAACAGGCTATGCTCCAAAAACATTGGCTAATCCCGATTTACGTTGGGAAGAAACTACACAAGCCGATATTGGCTTGGATGCTCAATTGTTTACTAACTTCAATTTGACCGTAGACGTATATAATAAAAAGACAAGCGGAATTTTAAGAGAAGTGCCAATACCTTTATACGTAGGTGTTGCTTCACGTCCCGCGGCGAATATTGCCGATATGGAAAACCAGGGTCTGGAAGTAGAATTAGGTTATCGCAAAAGACTTGGAGCTGTAAATTTTAGCGTAAATGGAAATGTTGCTTTCCTAAAAAATAAGGTTACTTACATAAATTCCGATGCAGACTTTATTGATGGTGATGCCGGTTTCCAATCTATGGGCTCAGTAACAAGGACACAGGTTGGGCAGTCTTACAATTCTTTCTATGGCTATCACACCATGGGTATTTTTCAAACCGCAGCAGAAGTTAATGCGTATACCAATAAAGATGGTGGCCTGATACAACCTAATGCAAAACCTGGTGATTTCCGTTGGCAGGATTCAAATGGCGATGGAATGATTGATGAAAAGGATAAGGTTTTCCTTGGAACGAATCTTCCTAAAGAGACATTCGGAATGACTATCAATGCAGATTACAAAGGTTTTGATATGATGGTTTTTGGACAGGGTGCTGCAGGAAACAAGATTTTCCAGGGTTTACGAAGGCTTGATATCGCAAACGGTAATTATCAAACTAAAGCCCTTGGTCGCTGGACGGGTTCGGGTACTTCCAATACTTTCCCACGTTTAACAAGCGATGACACGAATGGTAATACGACAAATATGTCTGATTTCTATCTTGAGGATGGCGATTATTTACGTTTAAAAATAGTGCAGGTAGGGTACACTTTTACCAATCGTTTTTTAACTAAAATCAATGCATCAAAAGTGCGGATATATATTACCGCCGAAAACCTGGCAACATTGACGAATTACACAGGATATGATCCGGAAATAGGTGGTGGCGTTTTTGGAATAGACCACGGATACTATCCACAAGCACGTTCATTTTTGGTGGGTGCTCAAATACAATTTTAATCTGTAATTAAATAACTACTAAAGTTTAAATAATGAAAAAATTGCAATTGCTTTCTATGATTATTGTCAGTACAATGATAATAACGTTAGTAGCCTGTAAAAAAAGTTTTGTAGACATTGAGCCAAAGGGCGTATTCCTTACTGATAACTATTACAAGGATCAGAGCCAGGCATTTGCCGGCTTGGTGGCTACTTATGATGTAATGCGTAAAAACTCAGGCGGATTTGAAAACATGATCACTTTCATGAATGCAGGTTCAGATGATCAGTATGCAGGTGGAGGTGGTGAATCAGATGGTGCAGGTATCCAAAGTTTTTCTAATCATACTATTAATGCAGAAAAAGTTCCGGGTAGTTATTGGGGAGATTTTTACCAGGGAATTTTCAGGGCAAATACTTTATTGCAAAAAATTTCTAACACAGAGATGGATGCAACTTTAAAAGAAAGATATATAGCTGAGACTAAAGCCTTAAGAGCTACTTACTATTTTAATCTCGTAAGATTGTTCAAAAATATCCCTCTATTTCTTGAACCATTAACAACAGCAGATATCTATAAGGCAAAACAAACTTCCCCTGATTCGATATACGCACAAATCGAAAAGGATTTAACGGAAGCAATCGCTGTTTTACCTGCTACCGTTCCTGTAACGACAGAGGGTGGCCGTTTTACAAAAGGTGCAGCTCAGGCAATGCTTGGCAAAGTCTATCTGTACGACCATAAAGACGCACAAGCTGCCACACAACTTGCAGCGGTAAACGGAGTGCCGGGCGGTACAAGTCAATATGGTTATTCGCTTTTACCAAACTTTGCAAACCTTTGGGTTTTTACAAATAAATTTAACAGTGAGTCCATTTTAGAAGTGACCCATAGCAACCAGGGTAATTCTGACTGGAGCTTCTGGGGAGGAGCCAATGATGAAGGAAATACGGTAGACCAGATGGTTGGGCCAAGAAGTTATTCAAGAGTGACATCCACTGCTCCGAATATTTATGCTGCCGGATGGAGTTTCAATGTTTATACACAGGATTTTTATGATGCAATCAAGAATGATCCCAGGTTTGCGGCTACAATATTTGATGCGAAAGCTTTGAAAGCTGCGGGCGAGATAGATTATATAGCCGGCTATCAAAATACCGGTTATTTTGTAAAGAAATTTTTACCAAACCCCTCTGATATACGTACTGGTGGAGGTACTTTAGAACTGAACTTCCAGCAGGATAGTTATGTAATCCGTTTGGCTGATACTTACTTATTAGAGGCCGAGGCACTCGGCGCAACTGGTGCAAGAGCACAGGCATTACTTGATGCGGTGAGAGCAAGGGTTGGTCTTCCATCTGTGCCCGTTTCAATGCCTGCCATAAAGAATGAACGCAGGCTGGAATTAGCTGCCGAAGGACATAGATTTTTTGACCTGGTAAGATGGGGCGATGCAGCTACAAAATTGGCGAACAGGGGTTTTATGGCTAACAAGAGCGAAATTCTTCCAATTCCTGCATCTGAATTGAAAGGTACCTTGTTAGTTCAAAATCCGGGATATCAATAAACAGTGGCTTTGGCTATCACATTTGATATGAAGCTTTAATTTTAAAATAAAACACTTAAAAAATTATATAATGAAAAGTAGTATAAAATCAGCCTTAGGAATTTTAGCAATGCTGATTATTTTCAGCAGTTGCAAAAAGACAACCTACACATTAGGTGACCTTACACCACCAACAAATGTTGTGATCACTACAGAAGTCCAGGGGCAGGATGCCAGCCATCCAAACGGAGATGGCTCGGGAAATGTAAAAATTAGTATCACCTCCGATTATGCACTGTCGTATAAAGTTGACTATGATTTAAGTACACCCGTTGACCTTGTATACATTCCCTCTGGCTCTGTAACGCACAAGTACACTTCAGTTGGCTTAAATACTTACACCATTACTGCCGTTGTTTATGGCAAAGGAGGTGTGTCCACTTCTGTTACTAAAGATGTGAGTGTTCAAAGTGATTTCATCCCGGATGCTGCATTAGTTACAAACTTAACTAATGATGCAAGTAAGAGCTGGATAGTGGACAAAAGCGTTCCGGGGCAACTCGGCGTGGGTCCCTGGACCGGATCTGCAGGCCCTGATTGGTGGGCTGCCGGGGTGAACGAAAAGGTTGCATGTTGCAATTGTTTTTACACTGCCACTTTTGTATTTACTAAAGTTTCTGCAACAAGTTACTCATTGCAGGTCACCACACCAGATGGCGCGTTTACAAAAACAGGCAACTTAACTACCCTTCCCGGAATTCCTGCAACCGGAGAGGAAGGTTGTTATAATTATGGAGGTGGCTCCTCGGCTTTTTCGTTGGTTCCTTCAAGCACAGGTATAGCTTCTTCATTATCTACTCAAACAAGTATCAGCCTTGCAGGCAAGGCTACTTTTATAGGATATGGTGCTGTTTTAAAAGAGTATGAAATATTAAGCATAACTCCAACTGCTATGTACCTCAGGGTTCAGGGCACCGAGACAGGAAATGCATGGTACATTAAGTTGAAAGCGAATTAGGAATGTTTTTAGTGTGGGGAAAATTAAACTAAAAATCATTCTTCAGCAACCCTTTTAAAATTATAAGCCCATGAAAAAACTTATTGCATGTCTTTCAGTATGCATTATAATAAGCATCTCTTGTAGTAAAAAATCAGATGGGGGATCCTCGGGGCTCCCCCCATATGTTCCCCCCGTAGTTGGCCCACCGGTAGATAGCGCGTGGAAGTTTGCATCCACACCAACATGGGCAGAGGAATTTGATGTGCCAGGCTCACCTGACGCTGCCAATTGGGGTTATGATCTTGGAGGCTCCGGCTGGGGCAATCACGAGCTCGAGAATTACACTAAGTTGCCGGCCAACGTAAGTGTAGCAAACGGTGTTCTTACAATTACTGCAATAAAGGAAGCTTCAGGTGGAATGAATTACAGCTCGGCGAGACTCGTTTCTAAAAATGCAGGTGATTTTCTTTATGGACGTGTAGAAGTAAGTGCGAAGTTACCGGCAGGTAAAGGCACATGGCCTGCTATATGGATGCTTCCATCAGGGACATGGGCTTATGGCGATTGGCCGGCATCGGGTGAAATTGATATTATGGAACACGTTGGGTACGACCCTAACGTTGTTCATTTCAGTGCGCATACCAAGGCATTTAACTGGGTAATAAACACACAGAAAACGGCAGTCATAAATGTTCCGGGAGCTATTACAGATTTCCATAAATACAGGCTGGACTGGACACCTTATGCCCTGAGAGGTTATTATGATGATGCGCTGGTTTTTACTTTTGTAAATGACGGTAAGGGATTTGCAGACTGGCCTTTCGACAAGCCATTCCATGTGTTGCTAAACCTTGCTGTGGGCGGTGATTGGGGTGGAGCACAGGGTGTAGATGATTCCATTTTTCCTGTATCGATGGTGGTTGATTATGTAAGGGTTTATAAGATGCTTCGATAAGATCAATTCGTCGTTGTATGTAAATTCCTCTTAATAACTTTTTACGTAAATACAGAGTATAATATTCATAACATCACCGGGAATGGCATGCTGTTTACCCGAACTGGCTCTCTTTATAATTCCAGATTTTTTTTTAAATAAATACAAGAGACAACCGCTTGAAATTTGCCTCGTACCTGATTGTTATGCTTCTTACAGGAAACTTATTAAGCAAGGGGTGCAATTTATTATAAGATGGTAGAATTTTTGACTGCTTAATAAGGATGCAGCTAAATTCAGACACAAAAGCCGGACTAAAAATATAATGATGGGTAAATTTAAACTACGTAAGATTAGTGCAGTTTTGGTGTTGTGTTTAATTGTTTTCTCAGGTTGCTCAAAATCCAAAGATACTACGACGACTCCGCCAGTGGTAATAGATCCGCCACCTCCGCCTGTAACTCCAACGGGAATTTACTATTGGCTTACAACCGGCGATAAAACAAATCTTCTTACTAAACAGCAGACAAACTTAAACTTTGATGTTATCGCAAATGCTTTGCCTAACATTACAGTTGATTCAACACAAAAATTTCAAACAGTTGAAGGATTTGGATACACGCTAACGCAGGGAAGCGCTGAGGTAATTAGCCAGTTGCCGGTAACAGATAGAAATTTGCTTTTGGCAGAACTATTTGGAAATACTGGCAATAGCATTAACGTAAGCTTTTTGAGAATAGGTATGGGAGCTACTGATTTAAGCAGCACTGTATATTCTTACGACGATATGCCTCCGGGACAAACTGATATAAGTCTTTCAAATTTTAATCTGGCCGATGACAAGGTTGCAATGATCCCGGTGTTGAAACAAATTTTGCAAATAAACCCAAACATAAAATTACTGGCAACACCATGGTCAGCTCCCGTTTGGATGAAAGATAATGGCAGCACTGTTGGTGGAAGCCTTAGCCCTGCCTATTACCAGGTTTATGCAAATTACTTTGTAAAATACATCCAGGCTATGAAAGCTGAAGGATTAGATATTTTCGCCATTACGCCTCAGAATGAACCATTAAATCCCAATAATAATCCAAGCCTCGTAATGACGGCGGCGGAGCAATCAAACTTTATAAAAAATAATTTAGGGCCTTTATTTGCAAATGCGGGTATCGCTACAAAAGTTATTATCTACGATCACAATTGCGATAGACCCGATTATCCATTGGATATTTTGAATGATGCAGTAGCAAGGCAATATGTGGATGGTTCCGCGTTTCATTTGTATGCCGGCGATATTTCAGTCTTATCGCAAGTTCATTTTACCTGGCCTGGTAAAAATATTTATTTTACTGAGCAGTACACAGCATCGACAGGTAGTTTTGCCGGGGACTTACAATGGCATTTGAAAAATGTAATTATCGGCTCTCTTAGAAATTATAGTAAAGTAGCGCTGGAGTGGAATCTTGCTAACAATGCCTCGTTTGGACCTCACACAGCTGGTGGCTGTACAACATGCCTCGGAGCTATTACTGTTGCCGGATCAGTAATCTCACGCAACGTAGGTTATTATATTATTGCACAAGTTTCCGGGTTTGTTCCCACGGGCTCAATCAGGATAGCAAGCGATAATAATGGAAGTTTACAAACCGTGGCATTTTTAAAAGCCGATGGAGGAAAAGTTTTAGTTGTATTGAATGAAAGCAACAGCTCTCAAAGCTTCAATATAAAATCTAATGGTAAATGGCTGAGTACAACATTGCCCGGTAGTTCTGCAGGTACTTATGTGTGGTGAATTGAAGTTAACGTCCGTGGACTGTTCGTAAAATTGGCAGGCATTATGTAGGTAGATATATACCCATTCAGAAAAAGTCAATCAGAAATTTATTAGCTTAAAAAAACTTTATCATGAAAAAATCTTTGACAATAATTTGCATCACGCTGTTTTTATTTGGCTGCAATTCCGATAATAAAAGTGATACAACAAAGGAGCCCGCAGCAGCAGGTGAAAATCGAGTAGGCGTTGAAAATGTAAATGGTAATATGCCCGACACGGTTAATACAATTGACATCGGTACCCACCAGCCAAATGACATTACAGCTGATTCACTAAAAATGGATACATCGAAAAAGCAATAGATTAAATTCTTAACTTTTTTAGATACTCTGCATCAGTCCTTGCAGCTTCAATTGGAGTAGTGTTTACATATTTCTCCTGTTCTACAATGTAATATTCCATGCCATTGTCTTTAGCGACAGCGAGTATCTTTTTAAAATCAATACCACCTTTACCAACATCTACAGAGGCATCATGATCACTAAGTGGAGCGCCTGCTGCCCTGTCTTTTATATGGCACAATTTAAAACGGTTAGGGTATTTTTTTAACCATTCTATGGGATCCTGTCCGCCAGTTACTACCCAATAAATATCCATTTCGTAATCAACCAAAGAGGGGTCAGTATTGTCCAATAAAACTTCTTCGCCGATAAAGCCACTATCTCTCTGCCGCATTGCCTGGTCATGGTTATGAAAAGCAAATCGTATTCCCGCACTTTTACAAACACGGCCCTTTTCATTAAACAGGTCTGCAGCTTTTTTATAGGCGTCTTTATCCATCTTATCTTCAGCAGGAAGACTTGGCGCTATCAGGTATTTCATACCGATGGCTGCAGCTTCACTTGCTTTTCTTTCAAAATCTTTATTAATATCGCAATGTGTTGAAACCATCTGCATACCAAGTTGATCCATATATTTTTTGAATTCAACATTTGTCATGCCCCAGTATATTCCCATCTTTCCATCTTCATAGCCTTCTATTTGCTTGTAACCCATATCCGCAACCTGTTTTAAAATGCCTTTTGGATCACTTGCTAATACATCCCGTAATGTATAAAGTTGCAGCCCAAATTTGCCAAGATTGCCGGTAGCATTTTTCGATGAAGAACAGCTCATTAAGTTTCCTGAAATCGCGGTAAGAGCAACGCCGGCGACGGCGTTTTTTATAAAATCCCTGCGCTTATAACTCATGTAAATAATTTTTATTTTTAAAATTATGCCCAGGCTTTATCACCTTTTGCATAAGGTACGCAGCCGTCATACCGGCCCGGCGTTTCAATATATCTCATTGCTTGTTTACAACCAATTTCCGAAGTAAAATATCCGAGAAGGGTAAGCTCTTTCATCATGCGGAAATAATGAGAACTGTCTTCCGGCTTTTTATTTTTCATGTATTCTTTTTGCTCATTGTCTAACGATACTAAAAATTCATGCCTCTGTTCCGGGTTGAGTTTTACAAACGAAGTGTTGTATTTTTTATCAGCGGCATCATTTAGTTTTTTTATACCCTCATGAAATACTTTTTGATCGGCCTCGGGGTAGCAATCATTTACCATTATCGTCATAAACTTGCCCACGCCCGCAGCCTTTGCCCCAGGTGTTTTGGTTGGGGGTAAAATGGTGTCTGATACCTCGTCTAGAAAAACAATATCATCATCTGTAAATTCTTTAGAGGCTTTTGTTTCAGTTTTACAACCATTCAGGAAAAAAGTGGAACCTACAATGGTACCTCCTAAAAGGAGCGAAATGTGCTGTACAGCTTCTCTTCTGTTCATAGTATTTTTTTTAAATTTATTTTACATTTCTACACCAAACCCCTGGCGGTAGTCACGTTTGATGAATTGGTTAACGTCGTCAAAGTTGGTGACCTTCATGTTATCATTATCCCACAGAAGCTCTATATATCGCCCGGGATAAGTGAAGCCATTGCCATTGGCCGTTGGTTTCCTTATGTCAAATCCCCTGATAGCAAGGTTAGACATTAGGAGCGCTTCAGTTAAGGGACCGGCTACGTCAAATGACGAGCTCATTTTAGCATTGCCGTAGCCGGCAATCGCACCTTCTACCCACTGCGCATAGTGACCATTGTCGCCACCGGGAACACGGGGATAAGTTTGTTTCACTTGCACTTCTTTCGTTCTCGAAGTGGGGAGCAACTGCGGATTTGCTCCATAAGTGCCGCACATCATTTTTCCTTTTGTTCCGATAAAATATGTTCCATTACCTCCGTCACCGAATGTTTCATTAGGCCCTAATTCATCTGGTCTTTCAGGTTGTATACCACCATCCATCCAGTGTAATTCAACCGGCCCTTTTGTTTTATTTGTTTTTGGAAACTTCATTATTACATGGCTTGAGGGAGGACAGCTATCAGGGAAATAACCTCTTTTAAACTCATCCACGTAAACGCTTCCTACACTGGCTTGCACAGAATTTATATACTTGAGATTAAGTACAGCAAAAGCAGGTTGTACAATATGGCATCCCATATCCCCAAGCGCACCGGTACCATAATCCCACCAGCCGCGCCAGTTGAAAGGAACCAATTTATCGAAATAACTTTTTTCGGGCGCTGTGCCAAGCCACAAATTCCAGTCTAATTCTTTTGGTATCGGGGCTTCTTCTGTCGGCCTTGGTATTCCTTGTGGCCACACGGGCCGGTCTGTCCAGCAATACACCGTATGCACATCTCCTATTTTGCCGGCATCATACCATTCCTGCAACTGCCTCACGCCATCTCCTGACGCACCCTGGTTACCCATTTGTGTAACAACCTTATAGCGTTTAGCCGCGTTGGTTAGTGCCCTTGCTTCATACACGTCATGCGTTAACGGTTTCTGCACATATACATGCTTGCCAAGTTGCATAGCTGAGTAAGCAGCTACCGCATGCGTGTGGTCTGGCGTGGAAACTGAAACGGCGTCAATATTTTTTGCTTCTTTATCCAACATCTCACGCCAGTCGTGATAATATTTTGCTTTGGGAAAATTCTTCACCGTTGTCGCGGCTCTTCTTGTATCCACATCACAGAGTACTGCAATATCTGCTTTACCACTTTTATAAAAATTTGCAATATCACTTTCTCCTTTTCCGCCTACTCCTATACTTGCAATTGTTAAGCGATCGCTTGGAGCCAGGAAGCCTTTGCCTCCTAATACGTGGCGCGGTACAATCATAAAGCCTGCCGCGGTGACGGCGGTGTTTTTTAAAAAGTCTCTTCTTGATTTGTTTATGGATTTGTCATTTACTTTTTTTTCCATGAATATTTTCTAATTTAAAATGAGGTAAGGATATGGTTTAGATATTTTGTTTTTTTAATTCACTTACGGCATGGTCTGCAGCCCTTGCTGTCATAGCCATATAAGTCAGGGATGGGTTTACGCAATTTGCCGACGCCATGAAAGACCCATCTGTAACGAATACGTTAGGTGCATCCCACACCTGGTTCCATTTGTTTAATACCGAAGTTTTACGATCATGGCCCATGCGTGCTGTTCCCATTTCATGGATACCCCTGCCGATAGTACCATCGCCCTCATATCCTTTTACATTCTTCACACCTGCGGCTTCAAGCATTTCTACCGCATCATTCTGCATATCTATCCGCATTTTCCTTTCATTTTCTTTCCACTCCGCATCAAACGCAATTACGTTTAATCCCCAGGCGTCTTTCTTTGTTTTATCAAGCGTCATTTTATTTTCATGATATGGAAGTATTTCGCCAAATCCACCAATCCCCATTGACCATTCCCCCGGTTCGGCTAATGCATCTTTGTAATCACCGCCAATAGACATCTCAGCCACCGTTCTACTCCATCCTTGCCGGCTTCCCCCTCCCTGGTAACCAAAGCCGCGTATATAATCCCGCTTATCGCCGAAGAAATTCCTGTACCTGGGAACATATACTCCATTTGCCCGCCGCCCGTAAAAGTATTTATCGTCGTATCCTTCCATTGTTCCGTTGGCGCCTACACCCAGGTGATGATCCATAATATTATGCCCCAACTCACCACTGCTGCTGCCAAGGCCATCAGGCCATACATCGGTTGCTGAGTTCATTAATATCCATGCGCTATTAAATGTGGAAGCATTTAAAAAAATTATTTTAGCAAAATACTGGTAGGTTTTTTTTGTTTCTCCATCCAGCACTTCTACGCCCGTTGCCTTTTTAGTGTCCTTATCGTATAAAATTTTTGTAACAATTGACCACGGCCTTACCGTAAGATTTTTGGTAGCCAGAGCAGCCGGCAGCGTGGATGATTGTGTGCTGAAGTATGCGCCGAAAGGACAGCCCAGCCAGCACTTATTTCTATATTGACAATTGGTTCTTCCGGGGAGCGGTTCGGTAATATTAGCGGTTCTCCCAATAATCATTGTCCGCTTATTTTGATAATGCTGCTTCACCCGTTCTGCTACATCTTTTTCAACACAATTCATTTGCATTGCAGGTAGAAAATGACTGTCGGGTAATTGCGGTAAATGTTCAACAGAGCCGCTTATACCGGCAAACTTTTCAACATAAGTGTACCATGGCTCAATATCTTTATACCGGATCGGCCAGTCTATGGCAATACCATCTTTTGCATTCGCTTCAAAATCGTAATCGCTCCACCTGTAACATTGCCGACCCCAAAGAAGAGAACGTCCGCCAACATGATATCCTCTAAACCAGTCCATTCGCTTTATTTCAGTGTAGGGTGACTCTTCTTCATTTACCCACCAATCAAGATTTTTTTCATTTAAAGGATAGTCGCGGTTCAATACAGGATAATCTTTTATCATTTCCTGTGTCTTTCCGCCACGATGGGGAAATTCCCACGATCCTTTTGTGGCGTTCACATAATCTTTCACATGCTTGATATCTTTACCTCTTTCAAGCATTATCGTTTTCAATCCTTTTTCAGTGAGTTCCTTTGCTGCCCACCCTCCTGAAATACCGGAGCCAATTACAATCGCGTCATAGGTATTGTCTGCCATAGTTCTATTAATTTATAGTTTGTAATTATTAATTCATGGTTTAAAACATCCAGGAAAAATTGAAGTCTTCCACGAGTCCCCTTCAGGGGATTTAGGGGTTATACATCACAAATCTTTATCGCTTCTCTCAAAGAGTCCAATTTATCAGGATAGGTTGGTGAGAATTCCTGCGCTACATACCCTTTATATCCTGTGTCAACAATCGCTTTCATTACCGCAGGATAATATAATTCCTGTGTATTATTGATTTCATGCCTGCCGGGTATTCCACCCGTATGATAGTGGGCAATGTATTGATGATAATCCCTTATGTTTCTTATAATATCTCCTTCCTGTATTTGCATGTGATAAATATCAAAAAGAAGTTTGAAATTTTCGGAGCTTACCCGCTTGCAAAGTTCCGCTCCCCACTCTACGTGATTGCACATATAATCTTTGTGATCAACCTTGCTGTTAAGCAATTCCATAACCATTGTTACTCCATTTTTTTCTGCCGCAGGAAGAATTTTTTCTAATGCCGTCATACAATTTTTCATTCCCGTTTCATCATCCATCCCTTTGCTTTGTCCGCTAAAACAAATAAGATTTTTATAGCCTGCTTTCGCCATTATGGGAATGGTCTCTAAATATTCTTTTATAAGTTGCTCGTGGTAAATGGGATGATTTAATCCATTGCTTAAATTGTTATCTCCCGCGGTGTAACACATGGAACTATAGATGCCGTGCTGTTGTAATGTCGGCCAGTCTTGCGGTTTCACCAGGTCAATAGCGCTGAAGCCTATATCTTTTACAGCTTTACATAATTCATCTAAAGAAAGATAATTGAATGTCCATCGTGAAACTGAATGATT
>JBDTSD010000065.1:0-21410 GCA_039931355.1 Ginsengibacter sp. | reverse complement strand
TATCACAATTCAAATTAGCAACGTGGAATTATAAAGGGCAGGATTCAAAAACATTTCGCCATTATGGCCCGATGGCACAGGATTTCCACAATGCCTTTGGACATGATGCTTTAGGAAATATTGGTTGCGATACACTTATTAACCAACAGGATTTTCTTGGTGTGAGTTTTATTGCTATACAAGCATTGGAAAAAAGAACAGAAAAAATTGAAGGGCAGCAAAAGCAAATAAGCCTTTTATTAAAACAAAATGAAGCACTAACTGCAAATAATGATAAACTTCAAAAACAAATGCAAACACTGATGAGCACTGTAGTTGTGTTGAATAAAAAAGTAGAAGAGATTGCGGCAATACAAAATAAAAATAATGCTCCGGGATCACTTACAGCTAATAAATGAGCTGGCTTTATGAAAATTATGTAATCATTCTTTCGCGGCAGATTTGATGATTTTGCATTTGGAATACATGTGCCGTAAAAAGGATATAGCCTTTCTTGTACTAATGTCCTTCCCTGTTACATGGGAAGAAGACGCCAGGTGTTAGAATAAAACAAAAGCCCGCATTGCTGCAGGCTTAAATATTTTTGATTCTGAGGTTTGGCTTTTAGAGCTTGATTATTGGATGGTTGGTCTTCTTTGGTTTGGATCGGGTATTCGTTGGTATTGGATAAAAAAAACAGAAGTTGACTGATATCAGATTTTAAGAATTTCTATTGGATAATTGGATAGTTGGCTCTTTTCAATGGATTTGGATATTTTGATTAATGTTTGTTGAACATCAATCAACTTCTGGTACAAAGATATACAGGCTGTGCTCCCTCTGCAAGAGAATCATTACTCAATTATGGATGTTCTGAATTTACGGTGATCTATCGTAAAACTACCCGACAGCATAAGATTTATCTCAATCTTAGCTACTTACGAAAACAGGGGGAGCATGAAAAACACACGACACCGGTAATGCTTAACTTTATTAAGAATGTTTTATTACAGGCATAATTTTTAAAATGAAATATATAATCAGGACAGCCACCTTAGCCTGCTTTACATTCTTTATTAGTCAAAATATTATTGCACAAATTTCTTTGAAGGCACATGCAAAAGATTGGTTGGTATTAGACCCTAAAACAGATTCCATTGCAGGCATCAGCTTATACAAAGCGTATGAGCTTTTAAAAGTAAGAACTTCAAAAACCGTTATCGTTGCTGTTATTGATAATGGAGTAGACATTACTCATGAAGATTTAAAAAATATTATCTGGACAAATAAAAAAGAAATACCTGGTAATGGTATTGATGATGATCATAACGGATATATTGATGATGTGCACGGGTGGAATTTCAGGGGCACAAAAGATGGAACGGTCATAGAAAACGAACACTCCGGTTCTACACAATTTTATCTTGCATGGAGAAATAAGTTTGAAAATAATGACTCAGCTCTTTTATCATCTGAAGACAAAAAAGAACTTAAGATTTATGAAAGTGCGAGAAGAGATTATTTTGAAAAACTCAACGATAAAGATTCTTTAGCTATTCAATTTGCTTATAATAGCAATTACAATTCAAGTAATTTAATCGCTAATGATTCTGCCATCGCTGGTAACCGTTATTATGGAAGCCCATACATCAAACTTTCTCCCAACCTAACTCATGGTACGCATGTGGCGGGGATAATTGCAGCACAAAGAAACAATAGCAAAGGCATTGATGGAATTGCGGATAACGTTCTTATTATGCCTATCCTGGCAACAACTGCTGGAGGTGATGAGAGAGATAAAGATATTGCTAATGCCATTCGGTATGCGGTTGACAATGGTGCAAAAATTATCAATATGAGTTTTTCGAAGCTGTATTCACCGAATAAAAAACTTGTTGATGAAGCAGTGCGATATGCAGAAACGAAAAATGTATTGATTATTCATGCAGCAGGCAATGATGGCGTGGACATAGATATCGCTGCTAACTATCATTACCCGATTGCTATTTATGCAAATGGTAAAAAGGCGGATAATTTTATCACGGTTGGTTGGAGCAGGCCTTTGTTTGATTACAGGCTGGCCCATCCTTATGGTGACTATGGAAAATTAAATGTCGATCTGTTTGCTCCCGGAAGCGATATCTTTTCTACCATACCCGGTAGTGGTTATGATTATAAATCCGGTTCAAGTATGTCAACACCGGTAGTAGCAGGAGTAGCTGCTTTATTACTTTCTTATTTTCCTTCATTGTCTGTCAAACAACTTAAAGACATTCTCTTAAAATCCAGCTTTAAGCCGGACCAAATGGTAAACAAACCCCAAACAAAAATTCAGGTTTCATTCCGCAGTTTATCCATAAGTGGGGGAATAGTGAATGCTTACAGTGCAATAAAAATGGCAATTGCGGTAACAAAGAAAAACTATCAATAATAGGGGAGTGGCTTATTACGCTTTCGCAAAATTTTGTGAAAGAGTAATTAATAATTTTAAAAAAGTCTGTTTGAAGGTTTGACGGCTCATGAGCACAAATCATGGTTTATAATTTCACAACACAACTCAATTGGTTTAGCGCAAAACCAATCTGCATTTTATCAATGAACCTGTCCATCTTTTTACCATGATTATTATGAATCAGATACATGATTCCATCGTAAACAAATAAGGCAGACCCCTGGAGAATAATGCTGTTACCATAACCTTTTAGCCGATCATGCTTTGCGGCAATGTTGTTTGCCCGTTCCCTGAAATAAAAACCACCAACGATGTAGGCCACATCAAGCCCTGTATTCAATAAATATATTTTTTCCATAGCCTGTTGCTTATGCAGCGTTTGTGCGTAGCCGTAACCTTCTTTATTTTTAGTGAGAAGATAGCCTAATGTGCCAATGGCAAAATTAACGCCGCCCCAAGCCAGGTTCATGCGGTGAAAGTATTGATTGCTCCCACTTGCAGAGCCGGCTGCAATACCGCTGTACAGCAAATTTATTCCACCCCATGTAGCCAGCGCCAACATACCATGCTTTGTAAGTTGCACCCTTTCCCGGTTAAACTCATCCAGGGAATCAACCTGGCAAAAGCCTAAACTGCCAACACAAAGAAATGCGGATAGAATGATGAATTGTTTCAACATAAATAAATATTTCTATGAAAATGTACGTAAAATATTTTTCGCCATTGCCGGTTTGTAAAGAATGCAAATGTATAGGGAAGCCCACCTTAGCCACTTGTATATTTTTTTATAATGAAAAGATTATTTAACCCGCGTTGTAGATGGTTAGCAATGCAAGTCCCGTATGTGTTATCATATATCAGCCTGGTAATAACATAACACGTTCTCCAATCGGACCCAGTTCTTTTCCCAGGTGTTTTTTTGTTAGCTTCGGGCATCGCGATCGTACCCGAAATTCTTAAATGATGTAACATAATTTTATGCAAAAAGCAATTGATGTAATTATTGTAGGGGCAGGCCACAACGGGCTGGTATCAGCGATACTCCTTGCCAGGAAAGGCTTGCGGGTAATAGTTCTTGAAGAAAAAGATATGGTCGGTGGCGCTGCAAAGACGGAATATCCTTTCAAAAAAGCGCCAAACCTTGGCACCAGTACGGGCGCCTACCTGCTGGGTGTAATGCCACCCGAACTAATAAAGGTCCTGGGAGTTGAATTCCCGCTGCTTCGCCGCGACCCTCACTATTTTCTGCCTACTACCGGTAAGGGATACCTGTTATTTGGATCTGATCGTGATGCCATGCGAAATCAGTTTGTTTCTTTCTTTTCTGAAGATGACTGGATTGCCAACAAGATGTTGTCAGAAGAAATTGAAAAGATTAGAGATGATATAGCACCTACCTGGCTGGAAGAACCTTACAGCATCGAAGAAACAGCTGATCGCTATGTGCGCCCTGAACTTAGAAAGATATTTATAGATTTATGCCGGAAGCCTGTAGGTGAATACATCAACCGTTTTGGATTCAGGAGTGACCTGGTAAAAGCGATGTATGCAGTAACGGATGGCTTTTCAGGTCTTTTCGGAAGTTGGGATACGCCAGGCTCAGGTATGAATTTCCTCGTGCATAATATGTGCCGCCTCCCTGCAAGCGGCGGTACCTGGATGGTCGTAAAAGGAGGAATGGGCACCATCACAAAAATACTTTCAGATGCCGCCCGCAAGGCCGGAGCGGAAATTATTACCGGTAAAAAAGTGAGCTCCATTAATATCCACGGCAATGTTGCAACCGGGGTAACATTAACTGACGCATCGCAACTGCGGGCAAATGCAGTGGTAGTAAATGCTGACCCGTTTCGCATGCAGGCGCTCATTGGGGCGGATAATTTGCCTGGATTGTATAATTCAAGGATTGAAAATTACAAACGCCCCGGCTCCACATTTAAGGTAAACCTTGCGTTAAAGGGGCTTCCAAAATTTACCTGTCTTCCCGAAGACCGCGGACAATTTGGTAGCACCATTCACCTTTTACCTGACGAAAAAGACGTGATGCAAAGCCTCGCAGACGGCTTCAAAGAGGTGAAGGAAGGAAGGCTATATCCTTTCCCGACAATAGAATGGTACATACATACAACGGTTGACTCATCACTGAAAGATGCTGAAGGGCGTCACAATTCCGCATTGTTTGTTCAATGGGTTCCGTACGAACTAAAAGGTACAACGTGGGAAGCAGAAGAAGCAGCTTATGTAAAACAATTGCTTTCCATTTGCGATCGTTTTGCTCCCGGCACCAGCGATCTTGTTGTTGATACATTTCCTCTTCATCCACAGAAAATTGAAAGTCATTTTGGTATAACCCTCGGGCATATTCATCATGTAGATAATTCTTTTGGTTTTTCTGACCGCCTGCCATATACAACTCCTGTGCAGGGGGTGTATTCGGCTAGTGCCGGAACCCATCCTGCCGGATCAGTAATTGGATGCGCCGGGCATAATGCAGCAACGCGCCTGCTAAAAGATCTCGGTATAAAGTAAGGCGGCATCCAAAATTTTATTACAGTAAAATTATACCTACGGTTCAAAGTATTTGCTAAGGCATGCATTTGAAACTGTCAACCGAAATTAAGCGCAAATGCCGATAGGAGTACAAATGTCCAATTACTTTCGTCCGTAAAAAATCAGTTCCTGATCTCAAGGCGGACCAAATATTTGCTGTTTATCCCAACCCGTCAAGAGACCTTCTAAATGTTCATATTAATGGTAATGCTACACTTACACTTTCAGATCAATCGGGCAAAACCATTATTGTGAAAGTTATTAATACCAATGGTGTAATTAATATATCATCAATAACTGATGGTGTCTATTATCTTAAAAACAGTACTACAGGAGCAATTCAAAAAATAATTGTAGCGAAATAAGAAAATAGTATATAAGAGGAAATTTATTTAAGGGTGGGTTGTAAAACTTTCTTTAGATATTTCTTTTTCATTCATCTTCCTTTTTTAGTAAAATAACGAATTGTAGGCAAGTTTTAAATTTCTTACGCCTTTTAAAACCTTCGCGATACACCTATTACCGAAATAAAAATCGAAAATTCAAATCTTTATCCTTTAATATATTCAAGCCAGCCCTCTTCCCACTTGTCTTTTAACGGATCGAAAGGCGTATCTAATGTAAGTGCATGAACAACGTTTTTCGGTTTGTATTTTCTTAATTTATGATGGCGCTCAAAGTATGTGTAGTGAATGCTTTCATTGCGGCAAACTTTTACTTTTGTTTGCTTACCTGTATCAGGGTCTGTTCTAATGGCAGCGCCATTATTTATCTCCCGGAATATTTTCGGAAAGAAAGAATAAATGCCTCCATCAGATTTTCGCAATTCTCCTTCGCTATCAGCTTTTATTTTTTCAGCATAATTTTTATCAAACTCAAGTCCTGTGGCTGATGCTTTGTTAATCATCCATTGCAGCGTTGTATCGCTTAAGCCGCTATCTGCATAGCCTCCGCCAACATTGCTATGAACTCCGGGAAACCATACCTGTTCAGTTATTTGAGGGTCAGGTGTTTTAAGCGCTTCCTCGTTCACTTCCCATAGAGTAGGCTCGAAAATCTTTCTTTTTTCATCAATAGCCAAAGCATGGTATGCGTATTTTATCTGGCTGCTAAGCTTCACATCATGAAATTCATATTTTTTATTTATACGATTAAACCACCTAAGCGGAACTCCCAGGGCACCCACCGTATCCCACACACCCAAAAATTTTATAATGGTTTCTTCATCATCTATCCCATACGATTTTTTAAAAGACTTCATAAGGCCGCTATCCGGATGTGTAAGCTTTGTACGGTCGCGGTATAAGTGATAAGCCTCCTCCACGAAATGCAGGTATTTATACTTCATGATGCCGCAGTTACGAATAAGGCCGGCAAGGCTTCTTACCGTATAGGCACCCCGGCTAAAGCCAAATAAATATATATCGTCTCCGGGCTCGTAACTCCACATGAGAAACTTGTAAGCATCCTGTATATTACCATCAATGCCAAGACCTGTGCTGCCTCCCCAAAAATGGTCATGTTTAGAGAATCCGGTTCCAACGCCTTGCCCATAAAATTTTACCTGCTTCACATCATCGCTACCGTCACCAAGCGACTCGTAAAACTTTTGAACATTTGTTTCCACTATCTTACCGCGGTCTTTACTGCCGGGCTTGTTCCAGGTACCATCGCAACAGATAATTATTCGTTTCATAAAAATTAATATAAATGGAAAATAAACATCCAGCAGAATAAAAACCTTTTCAAAGGTGTCAGCTCTCATTACATCCTTTTCGTATCTCCATTCAAAAACTTCTCTGATCCCGCAAAGTAAAAAAATATTATTGGCCATCTTTTCCACCAATGGCGACATATAAAGAGTTATATGCTGTTGCAATCAGCTTTTGATTTTTATAAGCTTCTATTTTAATAGTGTGGTAGCCGAAGGTAGAGATCGATGATAGTGTTTCTATTAAAAAGCCTTCTTCATTCACTTTTAAATTGCTCCTGAAAACTTTATCATCGATTAAAAAATTGACATAGTCTGGATTTCCTTTAAACCCTTTTGCAAAAATTTCGATTATTTCACCCATGGTAACAATTGCTGGATTCTGAAGGCCTCTTCTGGAAGATATTAATAGTTGTATTGAATCTTTTTTATCTGCACCTCCATTCCCATCAATATGGCCATGTTGGCCAGTAATATGGGTAGTATCGTCTGGGACGATCATCTGAAAGTTAGCGGCTGCATTTGGCCTCGACAATTTATTTTTGTTAATTGACCATAATCCTCTGCCCCATGTGCCGACTTCGATTTCGTTATTAAAATCGAAAAAGAAGGAACATGCATCTGTAGCGTTTTGTGATCCTTCAATCGTACTCCAGGTTGTACCATTATTACCTGTTCTGATAATGCCTGATTTGGCTGTTCCTATTAATATATGATTACTGTTGTCGGGATCTACTGCAATTGAGCTAACCTGTGAAATTATTGGTGATCCGGGAGTTTTATATGGATTCGCATAAAAAAGTATTTCGCCGCCTCTTGTTATAAAATTCGTGGCTATTTCATCCTCATGCCAATTTAATCCCCCATCGGTACTTATCCTTAGTTTTTGTAAGCTCATATCTGGTACGATAAGGTGATCAGGATGCAACTTGTCAACACCATAAACCGGCATCCAAACAAAATTATGTGCGAAAAGACCAAGTGCAACACTGGTAATTTCCCTGACACTTGGACTTGTGAGTACGTTATCAATACGAATTATATGGAACCGCGCATAATCAATTCCATCAATAAACAAACTCCATGCACTTCGTACTGCTAAATATAAAACCGGGTTTTCCGGAGGGCCCGTTACATACGGCACTCCCTGAGCTATTAAATAGGGAAGGGAAATCTTGGGTATCCAATCGCCAGCACCTTCCTTCAGGTACAACACATTATCAGTCGGGTCTTCGGAGTGTTGAGTTATTTGCAGGTATTTTCCTTCACTCAATAAGCAGGGATTTCTTGAGAAAGGGCCATTGTCAATCACGCTATGCGTAACCTGATCGTAAGATGGAGGATTGACCCAGGGAGTAACAGTGCTAAGTTGGCGGGTGGCACTGAAATTATCACCATTACCAGGGGCTTCATACAATATCAAACTATTTGCAGTAGTAGCAGCTTCCCGTGTAGTTTGGACAAAAAATTCATCCCCGCCTTGTTCATTTCCCCAGGTTACTTTATTGATAAAACACCATATACTATTATCCTGTGTACCCATGTACAAATCAGTTTTATCATCACCCGCCACATGCTGCCCGATTATATCATAAATCTGCACGGCTTCAAACTTTGCAAAACCGTTTACAGATTGGTTAAAGGATAAAGCACCGGCATCTTTCATAAAAATGCCACCGTCACAAGCGTATGCTATTGGTTCAGGAGCTTGGTTGTCAAAAAGCAGATCGGCAGGGTCGGAGTGTTGGGCACTTATGCCAGTCCAGTCTTCTGTAGCCGAAGCCTGAAAATCAGACGGGGTATTAAGATAGGTTCTCCTGTACAGGTAATGACCATCAGAAAAATATACTTCTCCCTTATTTGTTTCACCAGAAAGTGAAGGCCCGATCTTTACAAAAGGCGGTCGCCAATACTCGCCCTTTCGTTCTTCATTCCAATGCACTCCATGGTCTGTAGATTTAAACAAGGCAGACACAAAATGTTCTCGAACAGTTTCCGTAGCCGGAACATATATTCCCGTAAGAGTCGCTAACAAATGCTCTGAGTTGAAAGGAGATGCTGCTAATGAAAACATTCCGTCAGTTGTACCATTTTCACTTCCTATCATACTTTCACTCCAACTGCCACCACCATCTAGTGAATAATAAAAAGAATTGTTGTGTGCGCAGTAGATTTTACCTGTTTGGGGTGTAATTACTGATACAATTTTATCTTGATTTCTGTCGAAATTAATACTTGAGGGTGTAGGATCAGGATTTATATGTCTCCAGTTAATACCATCATCGTCGCTTATTGCTAATCCGCAATCAGTACCTATATATACTCTGTTAGGTTCCTGGCCAAAAGCAATGTTATAAGCTCCCGGCCTATCGGTACAGCGGGATGACGCTGGAGGTATGGCAGAAAAGGGCCTTGACCAGCTATCACCTGCATCGATGCTTCGCCAGATTCCACCATTATTAGTAGCAGTGAAATCTGGTGATATACTAACTATAACAACATTGGGATGAGTAGGAGAAAATTTTATATCATTTATGTAAAGTCCATTAAAAACATCAATATGCTTCCAAAATCTTCCTCTATTTGTCGTTTTAAATAAGCCCCCAGATTCCGAGCCTGCAATAATTATGTTTCCATTATCAGGCTTTAAGGCTAGCACAGTTGCTCGTCCACCCCATTTAATAGGGGGCCCGATTTGATTTATTGTCGCACATGAAGTTATAAACAAACAAACAATGAGAATTAAAAAAGAATTCTTCATTTTAAGTAATTTTAGGAATAAAGACATTACACCCTCCTCTTATCTCCATTCAAAAACTTCCCTGATATATGCTGGTAAGCTTCTGAAGTATGATCACCGGCTTTGCCATCCGGCTTCAGCGGGAGGCCGGCACTGTTTAATAAACTTTGCAACTCGAAAGCCTTATCATTAAAATTCTTCGGATCATACATCACCTGTTCTCCCAAATCCCGTATCTGCGTAATGATGTCACTAACGCCAAGGGCTAATTGTTTTTCCATCATTCTTCTCAGCAACACTCCGGCGCCCATTTGTTTTGATACTGCATTGGGATCAAACACATGGTCTTTTACAAATTTGCCGCTGACATAATGATTGGAGAAGCTCCACAAATAAGGCGAGTGTATTCCTTTTGCCCTGCTGCCAAAGCCATTGTATCCTTCAAATGCAAACAGCAAACCGGGAACAGTAACATCAGCCAAGGGCGCCAGGTGCTCCAGTGTCAATGCATCCATGGCACTGTCTTCCCATTTGAAAGGTGGCTTACCAGCCAAAGGCCTTCCTTTTGGAACCTGTACCGTTCTTGCACTAAGCGGATCACCGTTATGTAAATGGGTTTTAAAGTTCAAAGAGCCTTCCATGCAATGGACGATGGCGATAAAATACCAGGGAATGTTCAGCTTATTCGCAACCACATCGTACGTTGCTTTGTTGGCCACCATTTTGGCAATCACACCATCTACTTCGCGCAGCTTATCTTCCTTTATTACGCAGGTGTCAAATAATTGTTTGTATTCATTTCGCAGGTCATCAGTAAATGCAGCCATTTTTGTTTATTTATATTGTTAGAAAAAGAGAATAGTGAAATGGGTGAAGGGTAGAGACCTAAAGGCAAAAAAAATCTTTACAGCAGCTTTGCAATTTCGAAATGCATGCCATCAAGCCGGGTAAAATGGCCGCCCCAGTAGAAGCCATTGTCATTCGCTATTTTTACTAACTCTCTTACCGAGCCTTTTTGCCCCACAAGTGCTGGCACGGCGCCAAGCGGATTCCATGGCACATTTATATCGAAAGCGGTTCCAAAAGAATGATTACTTAGCGTTGTTCTGCTGCCGCGGATAAATCTTGGAACGAACGAGCCCGCCCAAGTAAGCACAAGGTTCAGCAATTCGGCATCTTCCCAATCTTTCCATAAGTTTTTTAATTGATTTCCGGCCAACCGGTGAAATTGAACCTTATCGCTTCCTTTAATATTTTTTAGCTGTGGTATAGAAACCATTACGATGTTCTTACTTTCCCAATCGCCTTTTATTTGAATATTCTCCGGGTTGCCGGGAACTGGTTTTGAGACAAAGCTGAATTTTCCGAAAAGGCCTGCACGGGCATCATTGCTGGTTAACGGAGAGAAGGAAGGCTTTGGCGGAAAATCTTCTCCCGACTTATCAGTCCTGTCATCTACAATACCCCCGAAGCCTAACTGCATAGCCGCACCAAAACTTTTATTGCCAACAACGCCATCAGCCTGCAGGTCATGTTTTTGCTGAAAGGCCATGGTAGCGTCTTTCGTATCTGCATCAAAAGTGCCGGTTGTTTCTCCCTGGTAAAGCCCTTGCCCTATTAAAAAGAATTGCCAGCTTTTCACTAACTCCCCCTTACTGTTGATCTTAATAAGTTTTAATGGTTCCATAAAATCTCAATTTGGTTTAAAAATTATACTGCACTACATCGTATGAAAGTTACCTTGCCCTGTTTATTGTGATTCTTTTTTTATTTGGAGAAAGCAATCTTTTACCGGCAGGTATGCATGTTAGTTATATCATTGAGCTGTAAATACCGGCAACGCCATACCAGTCGCTTTGGCTATGGCCTGCCAGAGTATATTTACCACCGCATTCCACAGGCGCTCTACTGTTGCTATCACTAATCCTATTAAAGTCCTTACAAAATTGTGAGCCAACTGTACCAGCTGATCCAGGAAAAAATCTCTTGTTTCTTCTGTGATTTCCCCGGTGACTATACCTGCAGCGATTAGGGATGCCTGGTTGGCGATGCCCATTAACTGGCGATTGGAAAAGCCCCCAACTTCTTTAATGTCTTTATTGAGTATTCCGGAGATGGTGTCTTTTATTTCACCTACTAATTCGTTAACGTCTAAAGTCATAGTATTTTAGTTTAAAATGTAATTGATTCTATTGGTTCAAAAACTTTTCATAAGTAAGCGCCTGGTCCAGGTATAGCTGAATATTATTTTTGAAAGCCTGCACCTCCAAAGGCGTTAAACCCTGCTTCTGATCGGTGTCGCGCATTTTCGTAAGGTTGACAATTATTTGCTCCAGCGCAGTGGCGCTTGGGGCAATATCGCCAACGGAAGTCAACGTGCTTATTCCACGTTGTGTAAGCCTTGCATTTGCCTTTGCAATAATCTTTTCAACTGTTTTATTCTGAGGTACGGGCCTGGCATTTATTTGCAACTGCAGGGCTTCAAGAGTACCAATAAGGCTGTTATATTTCTCAGCTCTTATTAGAAATTCTGCCGGCCTGGCGCCGGAAGAAGTTTCTGCCAGTAATTGAAAAACCTGTGCGGAGGCGGATGATAAATTGTCCACTATTCCCTGGTCAAACTTTGGCGCCAGGCTTACAGTGCAGTTTGCAAAGAAAAAAAGTAATCCTATGCCTGCGTATCGTAACCGCCTGCCCAGGTATGTTTTTTTTGTTTTTGAAATTGGTTCGAACGATTCTGTTTTTTTCATATAGTTTCTATTTATTGCTTACTTTTTTATTTCTGGCTAAGGATTTTTACAATTGCCATCGCTAACTCTTGGAGTCCGCATCACTGCTTGATGATGGCTTCGGGCCTGCACCGCGAACGTTGGCAACCTTGCCTAATACATCAAACCAAAAGGGGGCACCCATACAAATAGCAAATATTGTTGCAAGCCATCCTACCAAATGCTTCCACTGAAAAAAATAATTCGAAAAGCTTTTAAAATCGTTTACTTCCGTGCCGCTCCAACCCAATGGCAGATCCAAAGCCTGTAAATTTTGAATATCTTTTTTCAGTTGCGCTGTGTCTCTCTTAATGGCATTATCAACTGCGCTGTCCCGGGCATCAGCGGGCATTGAATCTGTGGTTGCCGTTGCCGGAATTTTTTTGCGTAAAGAATCTACTCTTCCGCTATAGCCCTGGAAGTCGCTGAGGGCCGTAGTTGCAAGTTCTTTGGTAACATCATCATTTTTATACAGGTATTTACTTATCTCAATACTATCTGTATTTAAGGAAATAGTTATAATGGTCGCTAGTATAAAAGTTGCCGGGAATACTTTAGTTCTTTTTAGTGTGCCGGTGAGACGGTCTGCATTGGTATCATACCATTTTTCCAGCCGGTCACGAAAATGATCGAGCTCGCTTTTTACCGTTGTAATGCTATTGGTAACATTGGCCGGGATATTATTGATAAGCGCCGCAGCTTGTGCTGCCTCGTTAGCATACAACAATATGGTTCTTTTTAGTTCCCCGGAGATTACTGTAGAGTTTTGAATAGCTGTTATGTATTGTTGAAGCGTTGTAGGTGGAAACTGCACCTGGTCAGTGCCCGGCGCAGCCTGCAGGAGTGTAATTTTATCTAACAGGGCAGAGACAAAATTTTTTGCATCAATATATGAAGTTGATCGCCCTGTTTTTGATAAGCCGGTAACCATACAATGGTTCATGATTTCCTGGCCAAGGCTCACCGGTTGCCCATCGGCGTTAATTAATGGAACACCGCTGGAGCTTAGGGCAGGTAAATTAAAAATTCGTGTCAACCACTTTTCGAGTAGCCGTGCCCTTGTTTTCAAAATTGAAAACCACAACTCTACGGCGGAACTTGTTATAATACTCAGCAAAAAATAAACGAAGATTATTCCTATTACCAGGTCAAGAATCGGGAAGCTGCTCATATATTTTTACAGATTACTCAGTTAACAATTATGCAACAGGTATTACTTAAGTCAGCAAACTTATAGGGCTGCGGGATAGTTATGATACAGAGCAACCATGAAAGGGTAAGCTCAATAAAATAAATTTCACTAAGGAATTTTTGAAGGAAGGCTTTGGGAAGTTTTTTAAAGGATTGGATCACCAAAGTAATAAAAGAGTTTGTATAAACAAAAGGGTGAAAACACTTTTTTTAAATTATTTGATGCCGGTGAGAATACATCAGGAGAAATCATTTTTTATTTCACCTCTATATTTTTAGCCGCTAATTTTATAAGTTGCTCAGCATCTTTTAGAGATTCCACCATTAGCAGAATATATTCTTTATCCATTTTTTTACCTGCGGGAGTTTTATAAAATTTAATCAAGTCATCTATTTCACTTTCAGTAAAGGTTCGCCTGTATAGATTCACTAAACTGTTCTCAATAAGCTTGCTTGTTCTACCTTTCGTAACATCATTTAACAAGGCATCATAAAATGCCTTTGTATGAGAAGTGTCTTTCTGCTGTTCTTCTGTAATTTTTATTTTAAGAATTGTCTCAAGGGTCAGGCCGCTCTTTTCTTTTCTAAGTTCTTTGATCTTCGTGGTTAGCGCATCATCCGGCACGGTGGTGGTGTCGAGTCTTAAAATATTTGCGGTATCGAGTCCTTTTATCCGCGCAATAAAGGAAGTGTCAATTTGCGAAAAAGAAATGAAAGGGAATAAAAGTGAAAGAGCAACGACAAAGGCTTTCATGAAATATTTTTTATTAAAATAAATGTAATTATTTCTATTGGGAAAAATTATCAAGCGCTAAATAATGTAAGACATTCCTATCCCGAAATTTTTTTTATGGGTTTCTACCGCCTTTTTGTTGATGCCATCTTTCCTTCGGGAATAAATTTCTTTACCAAAAACATTCCCACAAAGAACCCGCTTATATGCGCGGCATAGGCTATACCGCTGGCTTCATTCCCTCCCAGGTAACCAGTACCTGCCGCAACCTGCAGCAATATCCATAAGCCCAAAACAATAAACGCAGGTACACGTATAAAGAAAATGATAAACAGCACGGTTATCCTTTTTATAGGAAACAATAAAAGATAGCCGCCCATTACCCCGGATATGGCACCTGACGCTCCAAGGCTCGGAATTAAATGGTTTTCATTAAATAAATAAATAGAAAATACATGCGCTAATGAAGCAATGATGCCACACAACATGTAAAATAAAAAATAGCGGGCGTGCCCCATTTTACTTTCCAGGTTATCACCAAATATCCAGAGGTAAAGCATGTTGCCCGCAATATGCGCAATACCTCCGTGCATAAACATCGAAGTGATAAGCGTAAGCCAAACAGGTATGGCGGTGATGCCAAGGCCGGGTATGATTACATCCTGGCCGCTGATGGGATCATGTACATTTGTTGCCGCCGTTACAATATCATGCCCGCTTAATATTTCAGCCGGCACCGTTGCATAACTATAGGTAAAATCAAGGTTGCTACCTAATTGCTGGTAGTAAATGAAAATAAAAATATTGACGGCAATGAGGAGATAATTTATATAAGGGGTGATTGTTCTGTCGGAGTCGTCATCGCTTATAGGGATCATTGCGCAGGGTTATGATGTTACAAGATAGGAAGATTGCGGAAATGCAAAGCATTGACGTATGGATTTTTCAACTGGTTGGCGACTAACAATATTGAAGCTGTTTTGATAATCTAAAAATTTTTGTAGATTTAAATCGTAACCAAACTATTCACAACTAAATTTTTTTTATGGCAGATCAAACAGAGTTTACAGTTTATTTTTTGAGTGCTGACATACAGGACTTAATTGACAAAGGCGCTACCGATATAAAAATAAGCGGCAGCATTATAAATGGAACACCCGAGCTAAGGGCAGAGGGTATAAACACTAATGATAAAACAACCGATACCATGGCTGCGTCTACATTACGTTCTCCCGCTCCTGTCGGCAACCATACCAAAGTGCCTTGCCCAATGCCTTGCAGTACCATCAATCAAAATGGCCAATAATCTACCGAACGCTTACCTCTTTGCCAGGAGAAACCCCTCACTTTCTTCTTCCTTTAAATACATTTTGCGAGATTAATTTTGCATGCAGTTCATTTAGAATAAAAACATATTTCCCGGCAAACTGCAAATAACTCTAAGGGTGTTTTAACGGTTTTTGATGGTTAAAACACGGAAAACATCTGGCGCAAATTTCTTCAAAAGCCTGATAACATTTAACTTGAATACTTTTATAAAAAAAGGTTATTTGTACATGGTCCTTGTCATACTGAAACAAGATTAAAGTTTTAGTAAATTGGGTACATATAAACGTTTCGTCATTGAAAGGATTATAAAACCACCGGTTATAATTGAAAAAAAATCTATGAAATGCCTTTTAATTGAGTGTAACAGATGTCCAATATTAATGCACGACGCCTCGACATGGTCAGCATCTGGGCAAAACATTTTAACTGGTAACGATGATATTTTTTAAAAATTTCCTGGAGCCTCTTGCTTATTTATTATATACATTTTTATTACTCATCTCTATAGATAGAAAAAGTTCCATTTCCAAAAAAATCCTTTTCGTATACTATCTCGCCGCATTATTTATTACCTATTACGCCAATTATTTAAGCTTCTCTAAAACCTTAGGTGATAACAATTATTTATACAATTTATTTTTCTTCATCACCGCTTGTATTTTTTCCTATTATTTCTACCAACTTCTCAGGGGCAAAGTGAGAAAAATCATAGTTGTCTTTTTATTACTTCTGAATATTTTTTTATTCATTTTCTATGATATTATTCATAAACAATTTTATGGAACTTACAACAATTACGTAACTGCAACTTGCTTTCTCAGCATCGTTGTCTATTCATTTTTATACTTTCACCAATTGCTAAGAGACGTAAATGAGTTTAATATTTTACACGAATTCAATTTTTGGCTTATATCCGGCTATTTACTTTATTTCCTCGGTTCATTTTTTATTGTGTTATTTTATTCCGAATTCGAAACGGAATTACGCGGAGTGGTATGGGCTTTTCAAAACATTATACTTTTCACCAGTGCCCTTATCGCATTAACCGGAAATCTATGGGTAAAATATCGAACATGGCAGCCATAAGCCCGGAGTTTACAGCAATAGTTATCTCCACTATATTTCTTTTGATTGTAGCCACAGGTATTGTGGTGCTTGTATTAGTACATCAAAAAAAGCAATTGCAATACTTTAGCGAAAGGGAACAATTAAAAATAAAATTTGACAAAGAAATATTAGAAAGCAAACTGGATATACAGGAGCAAACATTCAAAAATATTTCGCAGGAAATACATGACAACATAGGGCAAATTTTAAGCCTGGCAAAAATTACGATTAACACGATGGATGTGAAAGACCATGATCCATTGCGGGAAAAAATAACCACTTCTACCGAATTAATTGGCAAGGCTATTACAGATCTTCGTAATTTATCCATGAGTCTGAATGCGGATTCTATTCTTGAAATGGGATTGATAAAATCTTTGGAGTTTGAGTTAGACCTGATAAAGAAAACGGGCAAGTTTAATACAACATTAATAGTGGAAGGAACTCCTTACAGCCTCACCCAACAGCAGGAGTTAGTGCTTTTTCGTATTTTCCAGGAGGCCTTGCATAATGCGCTTAAGCATTCTAAAGCTTCAGAGATAAATATGGTCATCACTTATAATACCTTTAATTTTATTATGCATATCTCTGATGATGGAATTGGTTTTAATGCAGATTCAATCTATACTAAAAAGGCAGGGACTTCCTCCGGCCTTCGTAATTTAAAGATACGTGCAGGGGTAATAGGCGCAGATATTAAAATCAATAGTGAGGAAGGAAAAGGAACTAATATCAAAATTACTTTACCTCATAAATAACCAGGGATGCCTCAAAAAGCGGATATCGTATTAGTAGATGATCATGGATTGCTGAGAAATGGCCTCGCGGGCCTGATAGAAAGTTTCGGGGAATATAATATTTTGTTTGAAGCCGATAATGGAAAGGATTTTATTGACAAATTAAAATTGAAGCCTTCCCCACACGCGGTACTTATGGATATAAATATGCCCGTAATGGACGGCTACGAGGCATGTCTTTGGCTCAAAAATAATCGGCCTGAAATAAAAGTTTTAGCGCTCTCCATGTATGACAATGAAAGTTCCGTTATCAGGATGTTTAAAGCCGGTGCCAAGGGATATATTTTAAAAGACTGCGATCCTGCCGAATTGAAAACTGCTCTTCATTCCCTTATTACCAAGGGCTTTTACTATTCTGAGATGGTAACAGGAAAGCTTATCCATACAATTAACTCCATGGGTTCAGAAGATAGCGATGTAACAAATGTTGTACAATTAAGCGAGCGTGAAATTAACTTTTTAAAATTAGTTTGCACTGAGTGTACGTATAAAGAAATTGCGGAGAAAATGTTCCTGAGCCCAAGAACAATTGATGGCTATCGTGACGATCTTTTTCAAAAATTAAATGCCAAAACAAGAGTCGGCCTTGTGATGTACGCTATAAGAAATGGGATAGTGAATATATAAAGCAGTGATACGTAATTTTACTAAGTATTATTTCCCGCGTTCTTTGTCAATGTCTAATAATATATCCGATTATTCGAATATATCCATGTTAATATAAATTTAACCTTCCTTATTTTGATATTGTTTAATAACTTTAATTATGTGCACAATATTTGCACATGATTTCTTATGCCTAGAATATTCGTCATAGATGATGATAAGGACTTACTCAGGGTTGTAAAATCATTGCTTTTAAAAAGAGGTTTTGATGTATCAACTTATTCTGATTGGGAGATAGCAAACGTTGCTTTAAAAAAATACCCACCCCAGCTAATTTTATTAGATGTTTTTCTTTCAGGGATTGATGGCCTGGATCTTTGTCAAAAATTAAAAGCGAATGCGGCAACAAGACATATTCCTATACTTATATTTTCCGCTTATCCCCGGGTAGCTGAGACTGCAATTTATGAATATGGGGCCGATGATTTTATTGCCAAGCCTTTTGAATTAACTGACTTGATAGAAAAAGTTCATGGAATTTTGTCCCATAAAAACGAATCTGTTTAGTTCTAATAAATCCTGATTAAGTCAACTTACTTTTTAGAAAGCTTTCTATCGTATTACAAGGAAGAAAAAAAGGTTTCTTACTTATGCTAATATTTATGACCTGGGCGCTTACGCTATAATGTCCTACAATGGTATTAGACATTACGCTTACATCGAAATTTCCTGAAGAATTATCCCCGTTGAACATTCCATTTTGACTCTCAATTGCGGAACGGACTTTTGCAAGCACGACAGATATATCCCCGGAAAACGGTATAGAAAAATTACAACCTGACATATTCAAAAATTTGTTTTTTAAGAAATAGTAAAATAATATTTGTAAAAAATGAGGACCTCAAAAATCGAGCTATTATAATATTTTTTCACACTTGATATTTCTGCTTATTATGCATCCATTCCTTTGACCTAAAAGTATTTTTTTTACACCACACGTTGTGTATATCATTTGTAGAATTTTATTCCCGGAATAACATTCTAAAACCATCCATTGGAAGTGAGGGTGATAATTTCCTATTTAATATAAAAATTTATCACTTTTTTTCGTCCAGTTTTCAAACACCTCAGACGCACCGGCAATATTTAAATTTATGATCGGTATTTTTCTTTCAGTGTGGTTCAAATTCATTTCAGAATAGATCATGGAGTCATCAAAGCCAATAGAGGCCGCATCTTCACGGCTATTGGCAAAATATACAATGGAAGGCCGCGCCCAGTAAATAGCGCCAAGGCACATGGGGCATGGTTCACAGGATGCATAAACTTCGCAACCATCCAATTGAAAAGTACCAAGGTGCGTACAGGCGTCCCTGATAGCTACAATTTCAGCGTGAGCTGTAGGATCAACATTGCATATCACTTTATTATTCCCCCTTCCGATCACCTTATCATCTTTCACGACAACACATCCGAAAGGGCCGCCTTCGTTATTATCCATTCCTTTTTGCGAAAGTATTATCGCTTCCATCATAAAATTTTCTTCCCGTGTCATATTTATAAAGGTACTGCTTAGACGCTTATTTATTTTGAACCCTTACAAATTTGAAATCTGTATTTCCAGGGCTAATGTGGTCCTTATTTCTTTTACCTGCGAAGGTTTGAGACTGAAGAATTATTGATAAAAAAATTCCTTTTTGACAAAAATTATGAATGATTTTTTTCAAGCATGGTAATAGAATTTTCCTGTTTGCCCTGGATAATTTTTTTACAATTCACCGCGCCGCAGTTACAAATAAAGCTTTCCATTTCATCATTCAAAAAACACGTATAGTCGAGCGTAAGCTCTTCTCCTTTCTTTATTGTATTCGCTGCAATTACATTTAGCCCGGCATATTGGGTGTTTGCATTGCACGAATGATTTTGCGGCGCCCATTGTGAAGGTTCGGTGTCCCACAAAATATATATTTCATCACTTACCGGCCATGCATATTTTTTAAAGTTGCTGATCTCGTCCGTGGTCCAGTTTTGCTCAACAAATTTTCTCGTGACCAGGCGGTGCGGCTTTTCTTCCATGCTGAAAATTATCTCTCCTGCTATTATCTCTTTCGCCGCGTAAATACCGTAACCGGAAAGAGAGTTTCCTTTTACAAAATATTTTTTTTGCTTTTGACCATGACGCCAGATACCTTCCTCTATAATAGTATGTAGAAAGGCCTGTTTCTTACCAGGCTCATGCATTAAGATATAGTCTGCAGAACCTTCGTAACCGTTTTCATAAAATACAGAACAGGTAAAATTTATTTCAAGAAAAAAAATACTTCCATCCGGCTTTACCCTGAAGTCGAGCCTGGCATAACCTACACCCGTAAACGCTTTAAAAATCCGTGAAGCCGCCATCTGCAGCTTTGCTGAAAGATCAGGATCTGAGCAGGGAACATTACATTCTTTATGCAGTTCAGAAGTTTTAAGTGTATACGTCTTGAACTTTCTGCCTTCGGGGAAAATAAATTCCAGGGGAGTATAAACTGTGCAATCACTTTTCAATCCCGCATTTGCCGCAACCAATACAGTAAACTCCCTTCCTTCAACATATTCTTCTATCAAAATTTCATCATATTCATTTAATAACCCGGTAGCTTTCTCCTTAAGATCTTTAAGGTTTAGAGCAAGTGATTTATCGTCAATACCGAGGCTGTCACCCGCTTTTGCGGGTTTCACAAAAAGAGGGAAATTCAATTGGTTAAGGTCTTTGCTTATATCTGCAACGTCATGTAACACGATATATTCCGGTGAGGCAACCCCACAAGTGAAGGCTACATATTTCATCAGCTCTTTTGGCGGATCATAGAGTTTTGCATTCGGGCCGGTATACGGTAGATCCAGTAAATCAAGTGAGTGAATTACATCTATGGAAGGCACTGACCACTCAAGATATCCTTCACACAGGTTTACGAAAATATCGTACTTCTTTTTTTTTAGTTCTTTAAGTTGCTTATAAGTATGAAGCTTGTTTAGAAATACATGATCTACTTTATGGCCGGGTAGCAAGGCAGCAAGGTTCCTTGGCGGATCATAATATTTATAGTCAACATCTGTAGTGGAATAATCAGGCTGCAATACACAAATTTTCATGGGAGTTGTTTTCATACTATTGTCGTCAAATCAATGCCAGTTGAGTTACACGTTTCACCTTCGCAGGTTGCTTACGGCTTACCGCTTCTTTAATTATATCTACAATCAATGAGCCGAATGAATTGCCTGACAAGCGCAAAATAGCGCCGATAGAAGTAAAATTTTCATCCTCAGATAAACCACATTGCGAATTTACTTCGAGCACATACAATTTGCCTGTCGTGCTATCCATGCGGAGATCCACGCGGCAATATCCCTTTCCTCTTACTGCTTTATATGCTTCCAGGCTAAGCTTGCAAATATTATTTAAAA
>JBDTSD010000064.1:0-21624 GCA_039931355.1 Ginsengibacter sp. | reverse complement strand
AAATCTTCTTTGCATTGGTCATTGTGTATACCCGGATTATAAAGGCCTGTTTTTCCTGGGGTGGCAACAAGTTCGGGGAGGGATAGGTTCTTTAGCAGTAGCATTTTCAAAAGTTATTGTGGATTTAATCAGAATTGAAGAAGAATCTGATCTGCCTTCCGGGATGGTTTTGAAATTAATTAATAACAATAATATCAGTACTACTCATCTCCATGGGTCTAAAGAAATTTATAATTGGATAAAAAAACATACTTATAAATCAATGGTGAAAATTGCAAAAAGTTTGGAAAAGAAATATTTTCATCGCAATATCCCAACGACTGAATTTATGCCGGAAAATATAATCTGATTGGCGTAAATGATCTATATGAATCTCCGAAAAACCCGGACTGGCAGTCCATACTAACCTTGAGATCCGAAGATGAATGCATTAAGACGGAGTTTCACTTATTCTTAAAAAATTCAGTAATAAATCAAATTTAAATGAATCGGCTTTTCCCACTGCCAATTTATTCTTTCATAAAAACCGCGTCGAAGTCTGGAGGCATCTCGTTTAAAGGGCTAAAAAATTTACCGCCTTGGTTGGTTAAAACAATACTATTTGAGCCATTGCGCTGGATAGAACTGACATACAATAAAAAAATAAGTAAGCATAACATCACGAAGGATCCTGTATTTATTCTTGGCTTTTATCGAAGTGGCACTTCATACTTGCATCAATTTTTGACACAGGACGACCGCTTTGGATATCATAATAATTTCCAAATGATCTTGCCTGAAATAATGTTAAGTAGTGAAAAGATCCTGTCACCTTTTTTTAATTTTATTTGTCGCCTTTTTAATCTCCAGGATCCTGTTCATAGAAAACAAATGTCCTTCCTGTTTCCCGGTGAGGAGGATGCAGCAATGACAACCGGTTTAAATTCGAGGGGAGCACAATGGGGTTACTTTTTCCCGAAAATCATGATGAAACATTTTCGTAAGTACGTTTTGTTTGAAAACTTACCGGAGTCAGAAATTGAAGCATGGAAGAGGGATTTCGTTTTTTTATTAAAGAAAATTTCACTGGCAAACCACGGCAAACAACTTGTGCTAAAAAGCCCTCCAAATACCGCCAGGATAAAACTTCTGCTTTCATTATTTCCAAAGGCAAAATTTATTTTCATTCACCGGAACCCCTACGAAGTTTACGCTTCCAATAAGCGATTTTGGAAAGTAACAAACAGGATATATGCATTAGGAGATACAAGGTCTGTTGATAACAATACTATTATTTTGGAAACTTATGCTAAAATAATGCATCGGTATTTGTCGGAAAAGGGGCTGATCCCGGATGGACAATTAGTAGAAATTCCG
This sequence comes from Ginsengibacter sp., assembly GCA_039931355.1. Taxonomy (GTDB): domain Bacteria; phylum Bacteroidota; class Bacteroidia; order Chitinophagales; family Chitinophagaceae; genus Ginsengibacter. Next base: position 20,268 of record JBDTSD010000064.1, on the reverse strand, counting down.
TATTCAGAATTAATTCAAAAGCCCACGGAAACTATGCGAAAAATATACGGAACGCTTCAGCTTGACGATTTCGGCTTTTGCGAAAACAAAATGAAAGCATTTACATGTGCGCAAAAGAAATTCATCCAATTAAAACATTTATTACCCGATAGTGAAAGAAAATTAGTTTCCGAAAAATTGGAACATCTAATCAGATATTGGAACTATCCGGTATCATAATTCATAAGTTGAATTAATCAATTACTTTCCTTCGTGCCTGGCTCAGGCGATCGTTGTAAAATGAAAGACGCCGAGATAGAACATAACCCAGTAAGCGGGAGAGACCATAAGCCCCATCTCATAAATACTATCGTACGCCAACGCGGCTGCCTGGAAAATTGGGCCTGGCCTGGTGAATTCGCCGCGCTCATGGTCATAGAATTCGACCATCCTGACCCCTAAGTTATAGTTGATGAAGTAGAAGAGCATCACCAGCCCAGAATAGGCCATCAGGTAGGTAAAGGCGTGTGTACGGTATGGCGCAGGCATTAGGAATAAGGCCGCCAAACTGCCGGTGTTAACCAGAGCGAGGAACATAATTAAGCCAGGTTGTGTCATCGCTCGTCTACTAACTAGTGGTTCCTCTCCGGGGGGAATCAGGCGCAAGTCACGCCGATCAGACAGCCCCATATAGAGTGCCCCGAAACCTACCATCAGAGCCGCGCCAGCAACCCCAGTCAAGATCTTCCCTGCAAAGAATTGATCCGCGACGAAGAAGGCCGGGACACAAAGCCCTGGTCCTTCAACCAACGCTCGTAAGAACAAATCTACCACCCGCGGCATCTTGCGGCCATACAAATAGACCACACTTTTTCGGAGGCCACTTAAGGTGAGTGGGGTCTCTATAATAAGGTGAATGATAATGCTGGAGCAGAAAATGACCAGGTAGTTGATACCAAACTGCCAGATGAGAACTGCGGTAACAACGAGGTTAAACAACAGTATATTGAAAACGGTGTTGCCGTGCCTGGTTGTGTTTTTGCGTACTGAATACATATGTGACATAGTTTATCAATTTAATTACGGTGACTATAATCAATAAAAACTCCGGGGATAAGATTGAATAAAGTTTATTTCTTTTCGCAAGCAAATAGAATGCGTCATCCAATTATATAGGTTCTTTTCCTATCCTACATTTTTGTCATCCGCCTGATGATCTAATCTCTTTAATTCGCGTAGCCAGTTCAGCGATGGTTTGGTATTCAAAAATATTCTCCACGCTAACCTTGTATCCATACATGTTGCACCTGGCAACTATGTGAATGCTTTGGATAGAGGCGCCTCCGAGATCAAAAAAGTTATCATAAATACCGACTTGCTCAACATTGAGAACATTTTGCCAGATTTGTACCATTATTTCTTCTTCCTCATTGCGTGGGGCAACGTAACCTGAAAGCTGGAGAACTTCTCCTGGTGGTGGCAAGCTCTTCCTGTCAATTTTTCCATTAATAGTTAAGGGTAAGGAGTCCATCTTAATAAAGAAAGAGGGAATCATGTAGTCCGGCAGAATCTTCCCAAAAAATTCTCTAAATGCAGCTGCGTCAGGCACTGCGTTATGCTTTGCAACGAAATAGGCTATCAGACGTTTATTACCTGAGGTTTCTTTACGGGCCAGGACAATGCCATCACTTACCAATGGATGTCGCAGCAACACAGAAGTGATCTCACCCAATTCAATACGGTGTCCCTGCATCTTTACCTGGTCGTCCCTTCGCCCAACGATCTCTATGGAATAGTCAGGTAAATACCGTCCAAGATCGCCAGTTTTATATAACCTTGAACCGGCTTTCGAATCGAATATGTCTTCGATAAATTTTTCACCGGTCAATTGCGGATTGTTTAGATACCCTCTTGCAAGGCCTTCTCCCGCAATAAACAATTCGCCTGTAACACCCACGGGCACTATTTGCAGGTAGCGATCCAATAAATACATCCGTACATTAGAGATGGGAGTTCCGATAGTAACAGGCGTATCGCCTTTCTCTATTTTGCTAAGTGTTGACCAAACAGTCGTCTCAGTGGGGCCATACACGTTCCACAAACTGCCGACCTTCTTCAAAAGTTGGTTAGCCATTTTTCGCGTAAGCACCTCCCCTCCACAAAGCGCTTTGAGCCCCGGTTTTCCTGCCCAGCCAATGTCAAGCAACAACTGCCAAGTAGCGGGTGTGGCCTGTAAAATATTTATATCATGGCGATCAATTGCTTCTGCGATTAACCAAGGGTTTGTAGTCATTTCTTCATCCGCCATTATCACCTTTGCTCCAACCATTAGCGGGAGAAATAACTCCAGGGTAGAGGGATCGAATGAAATAGAAGCCAAAGCCAATATTACACTGCTTTTATCCATACCAGGACTATTGCGCATCGAAACAAGGAAATTCATAATTGAGGAATGATTTACCATAACACCCTTGGGCTCACCCGTAGAGCCAGACGTGTAAATGATATAAGCGAGGTTATTTGAGTTTGCAAGTGAATTTTCAAAACAAGTATCACTTCCTGCTAAAAAATTTTCATTTTCTAAATTCACTGTAATCCCGGTGAATTCATCAAGCGGCCCACAATCAATATTGGTGAGTAATATTTTTGCATCTGCATCTTTCAGAATAAATTGTATGCGACTTGGCGGTGACGAAATATGAATTGGCACGTAAGCCCCACCTGCTTTCAAGACGCCCAATAATGCTTCAATACTTCTTTCAGATTTTTTCATCAAAACACCAACCCGCCTTTCCGGCCCGATCCCTAAATTTCGCAGATGCTTTGCAAGAGTATTTGCACGCAGGTTAAGTTCTCTGTATGTCAACTGCCTTTGGCCGTAAATAACCGCGATTGCATCAGGCGTTTTTTCAACTTGTTCTTCGATCATCACATGTATGCATTTTCCCTGCGGAAAAGCAATCGTAGTCTGGTTAAGGTTAAAAACAATATGATGCAACTCTTCGCCGGTAACCAATTGCAGGGCGGATATCGGGCTGTCAGGCTGGGTCAAAGCATAGTGCAGGAGCATTTGATAAGCGTCAAACATTCTTGTAATAGTAGTAGGGCCAAAGAGATCCGCATTATATTCCACCGTGGCTTCACACTGTTCCTCCCTCCTGGAAATCATCAATGTCAGATCAAATTGAGACAGGCCCCGGTCAATTTCAATAAAAGTTGTTTCAATACCCGGCATCTCCAGCTTCGGCATTGGAGAATTTTGGAGATTAAAAACTACCTGGAAAAGAGGCGGACGGTTAAGATCTCGTGTTGGCTTTAATTCTTCAACAAGCTTCTCGTAGGGTAAATCCTGGTGAGCATAAGCCTCGAGCGATATTTTACGAACCTGCCTGAGTAATTCCCGAAAACCAGGATTGTCATTGAGGCTTGCACGCATGACAAGCGTATTGATGAAGACACCAATCAGGTTTTCCACTTCCCCATAATTGCGATTAGCAATGGGAATGCCAACCAGTATGTCGTCTTGCCCTGTATATCTATGAAGCAATATGTAAAATGCTGCAAGTAAAGTCATAAACAGGGTGGAGTCTTCTTGCCTGCTTATTGCTTCAAGCGCTTTGGTTTGGCTTTTAGATATAATAAAACGATGCGTACCTCCGGCAAATGTTTGCCTGTTGCCACGGGGGTGGTCAACCGGCAATTCCAGGGTAGGAAGTTCTCCGCTTAATTGTTTTTTCCAGTAAGAAATAGATGACCGCAGAAGCTGCTCCTGCTTTTCGCTGTTTTGAAAGTGCGTATAGTCAAAGTATTGAATGGGCAGAATGGGTAGTTGAGGAACTGTCCCTGTTATGTTGGCTTCATAAAAAATGATTAGCTCATTCAGGAACACTCCTAACGACCACCCATCTGCAACAGTGTGGTGCGCCACGAGAAGCAGGAAATATTTGTCTCTGCCTGCTTTATATAACCTGAGGCGAACCAACAGTGTCTGAAACAAATCAAAGGGCTGCAACACTTCGTGCTCCGCCAAATGACTGGCTTCTGTTTCCTGGCCTTTTTCATCCAATGCTTTTAACTCTACGACAGGAATGTTAATCCTGGCTTCGTCAAAAATTTCGGGAAGAGGAATTCCGGTATCAAAAGAAAAGCGAGTTCGCAGAATTTCGTGACGTGCCAGTATTTGATTTGCACTCTTGCTCATCGCATCGGTGTCAAGGTTTCCTTTTAGTTGAAGAAAGACTGAAAGGTTATTGACTGCCGTGCCACGATCCAGCAGCTCAAGAAACAAATAGGCTTGTTGCGCATAGGATATTTTAATAGCACTATTGAGGGGACGGGTTGGGATGATGGAATCCACGTTAGGAGTTTGTTCCACCTGCAGCCATTTTTCCAGTAATGCTTGTTTTGCCGGAGATAGTGCCATTTTAATGATAATTAGTTTTTCCCTGACAGAATTTTTTGGGCCTCCTCTTCAGTCATTTCATCCACCTGCTTTAGCATTTCATCCTGCAACAGCTCTGCAAGCCTTTTAACAGTAAAAGCCTGGAAAGCATCCCGCGGGTCAATGCGTATGCCAAATGTCTTTTGCGCCGAGCCCAATATTTGCGCAGCAAGCACTGAATCTCCACCGAGTTCAAAAAAGGAATCATGGATGCCGACGCGATCAATGTGCAGCGTCTTTCGCCATAAATCTGCCAGTTTTTTCTCAATTTCATTTCGCGGCGCAATGTATTCCTGCTGCAATCCCGGGCGTGAATAGAGTTGGGTAACATAGGTATTGCCGCCCACTTCGGAGAGGAAGGAAATACCCGCAGCTGTAGGGTATAATTCAATGAGATTTTTTAAGTCAAAAGGTAAAACCATAACCTGCGGGACAGGTTCATCGAGAAGTCTTTCAAGAATTTCCAGTCCATCATTTACTTTTATCGTCTTGATGAGGTGTTCCGTAAAAGCATTTTGCTCCATTAATTTTTCAGTTGCCGCGGCGGCCAACCCAATTTCAGCCCATGGCCCCCAGTTAATACTAATTGCCGGCAGCCCCAGGTTATGCCGGTAGTGGGCCATCGCATCCAGGAACGAACAGGCGGCCGCATAATTCCCCTGGCCCGGAGCCCCAAGCACAGATACAGCAGAAGAATAGAGAACAAAGAAATCCAGGGGAAGATGTAAACTTGCCCGATGAAGGTTCCAGGTGCCACCCACCTTTGGTGCCATTACATTTTTCATCCGCACACTGTCAAGATTTAGAATAGAGCAATCATCCAATACTCCTGCCGCGTGAATTATTCCCTTCAACGCCGGCATAGTTAGTTTTATATTTTCAAATACATTATCCAATTGAGAATGATTGCTCACATCAGCCAGTGCCACGGCCACCTCAACCCCTTGCCGGCGTATCTCATCCACGATAGACAGAGCTATCTGCGTGGGCTCATTTCTTCCTACTAATACCAGGTATTTGGCCCCATGTTGTACCATCCATTTTGCGGTTACAAGCCCCAATGCTCCAAGGCCGCCTGTAATGAGGTACGTGCCATCGTGCTGCAGCGTTCTTGGGCCTATGAAGTTTTGAGAAAGTGTAAGCGGCGCAAGCCGGGGAACAAAGCGGACACCGGCACGCAGGGCCACCTGATCTTCATTATCATCTATCGAAATTTGTTTTGTAAGAAGCTTTATAATCGTAGTGTCTGACTCCTGGGGATCAAGGTCTAAACGAACACATTTGCAATCCGGAAACTCGAAGCTTATCACTTTTCCGAAGCCCCACAAAACAGACTGTTCTATTGATATTTGGTCACCGGCTTTGACTGCCTGGGCACCCCTTGTTACCAACCATAACCGGGGCAAACCGGTGATGCGCCTGGCAAGGGCCTTTACGAGAATTAGTATGCCATCACAGCCAGACATTGGTGCACTCTCGTACGAAGACTTGGCGGGAGATGATGTAAGGCTCCAGAAATGTATAACGCCATACAATGTACCTACTTCTTCCAGGTGGTCATCTATAATTTGTTGAAGGGTGGCTTCATCTTCTAAACCATCCAGTCTTTCAATTGTTTCAACATACGGTAAAAGGTGGCAATGGTCGCCAGCCAGTTCCAATTGATTCGCCAGCCCTTCTGCCAGGCCATTATCATCAGAGAAAATCAGCCAATGCTTCGTTTCGTGCATGGTTCCATTGGAAGAAGATACCGCTTCCTGAACCCGCCACTGCGGCTCATACAACCAAATATTTTGCTGAAGTAATGAAGGGCTGGCATATCTACTAATTTTTTGCAGGCGAAAGCCGATTATCTCGGCAATAGCCCGGTCACTTTCGTCTAAAAGCCTGACATCAGCAATAATATTATTTGCATATGGAATAGGTTCAGATTGCGCCGCTACATGGCTCCATAGAATCCTTTCCGGAGGGGAGAAGATCCGTACATATTTACAGCTAACCGGCAAGTAAAGATCCTGTTCTAATGAAGCGGTTTGGGTTGCGGCAATAACCTGGAGGCAAGCGTCTAATAATGCCGGGTGTAATTGATAACCGGAAATATCATTTAGCAATGATTCAGGTAAGCCGACCAGGGCTAAGGCTTCATTATCTTTACTCCAAATTTGTTGAATGGAGCGAAAGGCAGGGCCATATTGTACTCCATGTGACTGTAATGTTTTATAAAAATCTTCGCCACTCTGCTGTAGGTCATAATTTTGACGAATAACCTCCGGTGAAGCTTCCATTGATGAGGACAAATCAGCAGTATTCCTTTCTATCAAATAGACTGAAGCATACATTTTCCAGTTATCATGCGTTTCGGCTCGTCCATAAATGCTGAATAAAAAGTTCCCTTCCTCGGCGGGTGATAATAACGCTTGGAGCGAATTAGATTTTCCACCCTGCAAAATCATTCTCTCATTGAACACGAAATTAGAAAGGAGATGCGATTTACTTACCCCTGCCTCTTCAGCAGATTGTAGCGCCATCTCAATATATGCAGCAGCAGGAAACACGATCTCATTTTCTACCCTATGATCTCCAAGAAGCCGCAGCATTTCATCGCTGATACTTGTTTGCCATATAAAGGTTAATGGTGAATTGGCGACAGTGATCCGTTCACCGAGCAGCGGGTGAAAATCTTGACTCCTGGAAAGGATGAAATTTCGGGTAGGTTTAGAGCCAGTTTGTTTTATATCCAACCAATAACGTTGGCGTTGCCAAGGGATTGGGGGAAGCTCAACATGTTTACCAATTTTCGGATATAACTTATCCCACAAAATGGAAAACCCTTCAGTGTAAAGAGTTGCCAACGCTTCATGCAAAACTTTACGCTCGCCTTCTTCCCTGCGTAGGGAAGCAAGCAACCTTATGTTGCCATTAGCGGACGCTAATGTTTGCTGTATGCAACTCAGCAAAACGGGATGCGGGCTAATCTCAATGAAAACCGAATATCCATCTTTAAACAATTGGCTTATCGTATCAGAAAACAAAACCGGTTTCCTCAGGTTATCCATCCAATAAGCCGCATTGAAATTGAGTTCATTCCCCAGGGAGCCGGAAACAGTTGAATAAATAGGAATTTTTGCAGATTTGGTTTTTAATCCATCCAGCATTTTCAGCAAGTCATCCTGGAGCTCATCCATTTGAAAACTGTGGGAGGCAACGTCAACATTTACGAGGCGGCAAAAGAAATTACGGCGTTTTAAATCATCCATAACTTCGTCGATTTTTAAAGACTCTCCGGATAATACGGTTGATGTAGGACTATTGATAGCGGCTATACCAATTCTATTTTGATAGGGCTGTAATAACTCTTTAGCCTCAAGTGCGGATAGATCGGTCACCATCATTTTCCCTTTTCCACGCAATCGCCTTAAAAGACGGCTGCGACAGCAAACAATCTGTATAGCGTCTTCTAACGTTATAACACCCGCAGTATATGCAGCAACTATCTCACCCATACTATGCCCAATTACAGTATCTGGTGTGATACCCCATGATTGCCATAATGCAGAAAGGGCAACCTGTATCGCAAAAAGGCATGGTTGAATCACATCAATTTCATTGAACTTTGAAATCGATTCATCGGAACATAAGGCGTCCATTAAAGACCAGTGAAAACTTAACTCGATAACCTCACTAATTCGCTCAATCTCTTTAAGGAAAATTGGTTCCTGTGCAAGAAGTTCCCTCCCCATGCCAAGCCACTGGCCACCCTGACCGGGAAAAACAAATACAAGTTTTGGCTTCTGCTTCTCCGGCTTTTTTATAATTAAATTATTGGCTTGCTGCCCTTCCAGGCTGAACGCCTGCAGCTTGTTACATAATTCTTCACGCGAATCTCCGGTTATTGCAAGCCGGTAGTAAAAATGGCTGCGTCTGTGGGCGGCAGCGCTACATATATCATTTGTTGCTACCGCGAAATCAGAAGCAAGCATTTTACCGAATGCAGCAGCAGTTGAATGAAGCGCTTCCGAACTGTTTGCTGAAAGGGGAAGCAGATAGCAATTAGCACTATGTAAATCAGCTTGCTCATTGTCTATTTTTTCTTCGTCATAAAAATCCGCTTCACGTATTATCATGTGCACATTGGTTCCCCCAAAGCCAAACGAGCTTAAGCCTGCCAGGGCTGCCCCTGGAACTGCCGGCCACGGTGTCAACTCATTATTCACCCGCAGGTTAAGGTCTTCAAAAGAAATATGCGGATTAGGTGAATGATAATGAAGGCTTGGAGGGATCAGCCGATGCTTTAGGCTCAGAATCACTTTTAGCAGGCCGGCCATTCCCGCCGCAGCTTCAAGGTGGCCAATATTGGTTTTTACTGAACCGATTGAACAAGGGCCATTTTCACGATTGGCGCCAATTACCACTCCAAGGGCCTTTACCTCCATTGCATCACCCAGCAATGTTCCGGTTCCATGTGCTTCTACATATTGAACTTTGGCCGGCTCAATGCCGGCGGCCAGGTATGCCTCCCGTAACATTGCCTCCTGTGCTTCAGGATTAGGCGCCATCAACCCGTTTGTCCGGCCATCCTGCCTGATGGCACTTCCCATTATCACAGCATGTATATTGTCTCCATCGGCCAGAGCAGATGAAAGCTCTTTTAGAACAATAACACCGCCACCCTCGCCACGCACATAACCATTGGCACTGCCATCGAATGTTTTACATCTGCCATCAGGCGCCATTACCCCCGCTTTTGTGAAAGCGATTGATGGTGCCGGTGATAATATAAGGTTTACTCCACCTGCAAACGCCATTCTGCACTCACCATTTCTCAGGCTTTGACAAGCCAGGTGAACGGCGGAAAGAGAAGAGGAACACGCTGTATCCAGAGCAAGGCTTGGACCGTGCAAATCGAAATAATAGGAAATTCGATTAGCTGCTATAGATAATGCGCTGCCTGTACCCGAGTGACTTGTAATAATGGCCGGATCATCATACTGGAAGGAACTATATTCGTTTCCGGAAATACCGATGAAGACACCTGTTGTGGTACCAGCTAATTTCTCCATTGTTTGATCCGCATCATCCATGGCTTCATAGGACAACTCCAACAGCAGCCTTTGTTGCGGATCCATGTATTTAGCTTCAACAGGTGAAATGCCAAAAAAGAAAGGATCGAACTCATCAATCTGTTTAAGAAAACCGCCCCACTGTGAAAATGATTTACCTGCAATAGCAGGGTCAGGATCATAATACGCGTGTTTGTCCCATCTGCCTGGTGGAACTTCTGAAATTGCGTCAACTCCGTCATGAAGTAATTGCCAAAAAGATTGCGGGTCGTCAGCCCCCGGAAAGCGGCATGCCATACCAATAATGGCGATGGGTTCTGCAAGGGCATCCTTGAATGGAGTTGATTCGGCGCCTGGCGTATTGTTTTCTTCATCTCCCGCAAGATGGCGGGAAAGCGCAGAAATATTTGGATACTCGTACGCCAGGGTCGGTGAGAGCCTGCGGTCAAGCAACTCTTCCAGTTCTCCCGAAAGAGTTACGGCATTAAGAGATGATAGGCCGTAGTTTGCAAAAGGTTCAAGGATATCAATTGAAGCCGGCGTTTGCTGCAGCAGCTCCGCCAGGTAGTTGATGAGCCATCCCTGTATTTCTTTTCTGCCTATCACCTGTTATGCATTTTTTAGTCTATCCTTCGGTAAAGGTTTTGAATCCTACTTTTGGGGGTGTTTTCCACCAATTTGCATTTTCCAGAATGCACTCATACCTGGCCGCCGGTCAGGAGTGGTTTGTGAATCTTCAGAAGCAGCATCTTTCCACATCAGGGGATAAGCCTGCACAGGAGGTATATCTTTCATAGGTTTCGGAGTGCGTATGCCAAGGAGCGCTTTCTCAATAAAAGGTGCCAACTCTGTTTGCTTTGCCTTTTCTTTTAGTGCCTCTCTTTCTTTGAATTGCGGCAGCACATGGGCAGCAAAATGCTCCAGGGATTCGCAGATATGTTCATGGCGATAATTACCGCATTGTTGCAAGAGTATTAGCTGGTCTACACCTGCTGCTTCCAAAGCGCTGAAATTCCTGATAAGATTTTCAGGGTTGCCAATCCCTCCCATGCCCGCCTTTTTTCGCTCAAGTTCCATTTTATGATTGGCAGATGCCGGTTTCGCTTTAAAATTCCCCCACAAATCAGTTTTTCCTGGAAAATGGATACCATCACGCCAATAGTGGCTTAAACCGTACGCAAAAAACTGAGCACCCTCTTCACCCCTCAAAATTGCTGTTTCATGATCATTATGACACAAAAATCCCGTAAGCATGGCAACATTTGGATTTACAATTTGTGTAATTGGATTACACTCTTTTTTGAAAGTTTCGTAGTATTCATCAACCCAAAATTTCGCCTCTTCGGCATTTACAAACGCAAATGTCAGCGCTCCCAAACCCAGACTGGCAGATAACTTCACGCTATCGCGGTTTGAACAGGCAGCCCACACCGGTGGATGTGGCTTCTGTAAAGGTTTAGGAACTATATTTCGGTGTGGCATGGAAAAATACTTCCCCTGAAATCCGGGATAAGGATTCATGAACATCATTTTTGCAGTTTCACCTAAGGCTTCGGCCCACATTGGGCGCTTGTCAACAAAGTCAACGCTAAAGCCCTCAAGTTCCATTCGGGAACCGGATTCCCCTGTACCCCACTCAACCCGGCCACCACTGAGAATATCAAGTGTAGCAATGCGTTCGGCGGTTCTTACCGGGTGGTTTATTTTTGGCGACATCACGACAATGCCATATCCCAAACGAATATTTTTTGTTCGTTGGCTACACGCAGCAAGGAAAATTTCGGGGGCAGAGGAGTGGCAATATTCTTCAAGAAAATGATGTTCCTGCACCCACACATTATCAATCCCCAGCCGGTCTGCTAATTCGACCTGCTCCAGGGCTTCGCGGAAGAGCCTGGCTTCGTCCCCTTCCCTCCACGGGCGTGGCAATTGCAAGTCTATAAATATCCCAAATTTCATATTTACGCGATTTCTGTTAAAGCACCTTCCAGGTAAATCTTCTTACATAGAAAGTGTCTTATCTTACCACTTGTGGTTCTGGGTATGTTTCCGAAGGGAACTAATTTTACATCGGATACAAAAAGGCCATGATGCCCAGAAACAAAAGCACGTATTGCTTTCACAACTTCCCCTAAATCACCGTGGTAGTTCCGCTCAGTTTCAGCCATTACCACCACGGATTCGCTCCCGGCATTGTTTACCGAAAAAACTGCACAGCCACCCGGCACTACAGCCTGAGAAGATTCTTCCACCGTTCTTTCTATGTCATGTGGATAGTGGTTTTTACCATCAATAATTATGAGGTCTTTCAGACGGCCTGTAATGTATAGCCGGCCATTATGAAGAAACCCAAGATCCCCCGTACGTAAGAATGCACACTCTTCATCCGTCGGCAACTGGGACCCAAAAGTAGATACTGTCGTGGTGGGATTGTTCCAGTAACCGCTTGTGACACTTGGCCCGCTCACCCAGATTTCTCCTATTTCGTCCCAAGCACATAGACCACTTGTTTCCGGGTTTACAATTCTTATCTTTTGTTCGCCCGGGCTTTTGCCACAACTAACAAGGGTTTGCGTATTCGAACCCATATCCCGTGAAAAAATTGCCTTATTTTGCTCCAGCCCGGAACTCATTAGATTTTGCATGTCCGGAGCTTTTCCTTTGACAGAGCCGGTAACCATCAAGGTCGCCTCTGCAAGGCCATAACAGGGAAAAAACGCCTCGCGACGAAATCCGCAGGGGGCAAAAAAATCTGCAAATTGATTCAATGTTTTATGGTGGATAGGTTCAGCTCCGTTAACTGCAACTTCCCATGTGCTAAAGTTAAGTTGTTCCCGCTCTGCCGGCTTTATCCTTCTGACACAAAGATCATAAGCGAAATTGGGGCCTCCACTGGTTGTAGCCTGAAAGCGCGTAATAGCCTTAAGCCAGCGAATGGGCCTTTGTAAAAACATAAGATGAGACATCAACGTGACCGGGTATCCCGTGTAAAGAGCCTGCAATATGCTGCCTATTAGCCCCATATCGTGATAAGGGGGTAACCAAAAGACGCCCACACTTTTATCGGTTAATTCCATTGCATTCTCGATAGTGCAAAGGTTATGTAACAGGTTATCATGACTAACCATTACTCCTTTTGGTGAGGACGTAGAGCCTGATGAATATTGAAGGAAGGCTATGTCATTGCGGTCAATTTTATGGTGCTGCCATTTATCAGCCCAATCATCTAAATCATTCTCATCCGTTACAAGCAATTTCATGTCAGCAAATCCGGCGCTGAAATCATTTCGGGATACTATTGCATTGTAAAGCAGAGAGGTCATCAAAGCCGCGGATGGTTGGGCATCATCAGCGATACGAAAAATTACCGGCAGGCTTTTCTCAATTCTTGCCGCGTGAGGCGGGTAAGCAGGAATTGCTATGACCCTTGCATACAAGCAGCCGAAATAAGCAGCAATGAAATCCAAACCTGCAGGAAAAAGTAACAGAGCCCTTTCACCTGCTTTTGTGCAGGCCTGCAGCCTTGCGCCAATGCAACGTGCCCGTTGGTCAAGTGCTTTGTAGGTAATACAAACTTCATCATATTCCCCATCTCTCAGAAACCTATACGACAGTTTATCCGGTTGATTCTCGGCCCGAGAAATCAAAATATCCACCAGGGAAGTTGTGCCGTGCTCCATAAAAAAGGGGAATAGTTTCAAAAGATAAGAATAAAAAACTATGGGACAAAAAATAAGCACACCTGTTTATTAAATGGTCTTGGCAGAAAAAACTTTGACTGTCTGGGACTTAAAATGAAAAATCAGCTGTCACAAATTTGCTATGGGTAGGAAATTTTGTAGCAAACACATGCATGTATTTTAACCCTTCAACTTTATCAGATTTTTGAGCTACAATGATTATATTTATTAAAAGTTACACCTGGCTGTCTGTTCGCACAAAAACAATTCAACGTGAACAATTACCGTAAAAGATCCTCCCGGAAAAATGTGAATAAAGGTCTGCCGGATTACTATATCACCCCATCTCATGACTTTACTAAATACACAAAGGATTGCGCGGAAAAATATTGGAATAAGGAAGATAAGTTTGATTGGGGCCAGTCTGTTGAAAATAACCTTAAGGAGAACCTCGAGAAGCTAAACCCACAAGACTTTTCGAAGGTTGTATTTATGACTTTACCCATGATAAAAAAAAATCTTGAATGCAAAATAGCACAGCTTCGGCTGGATCAATTTCCATTGGAAGAAGATGCTTTAAAAGATGTCGCGGAATGTATTTTGTCTGATAATGCGACCGTAAACCAGGCTTTACTAATTCAATTACCATCAAAGATTTTACGAGCATCCTATTCAAAAATAAAAGATGACCTGGACATTCTCCAGGAAGAGTTGTTGGACCTGCGGGAACAGCAGCGGCTTGGTTTTTTTAAGAATGGAGCAGTGGTTAAGCACCTGGAAACCGATGGTGAACGATTTACCCAGGCAACGCAATTAACCCGGTTGACTGACCAGGTAAAACAACTGCAAAAAAAATATCAGCAACATAAAGCAAAATACAAAGCTGAAGCAAAACAATTGCAAATGAAAATCAGCGATGAACTTAAGCCTCTTATTCCGAGGCTGCTCGCTGACCTGGAAGAAGCAAAGCTCCTGCTTCAGCGGATAATTCAGAACAACAATATTCCCACAGATGCGAAGGATGTATTAAGGCTAAAGGATTTAATTTTGAAACGCCAGCTTCGCGGGCTTAAAGATATTGCCAACCACGCCTTGGTAGTAGAGCAAAGCGCCATTGCACCTTTAACCATGGGCATTATTCATTACAAACGTCACCGGGAGATACAGGAAGCTATGACGACATTCATTAACGATGAAGCCAAGCATTCTGCTACTTTCCGACGTTTTTTGGTGGAAAAGTTAGGCGCAAAAGAATATATTTCACCCATACTTATTAGAGGTGCAAACCGCTATATGTGGCTTGCCCGCTTTATGCCTGGCACAGGTTTATTTCTCGCTGTGATAGTGGAAGCAATAGGAGCTGCATACCTCGAGTTTTTTGGCAATGAAAAATACATGCCGGATAAGTTGTTTTGCAGTATTTGTAAAACGATTTCCGTGCAGGACGAATCTAGGCACATGGATTTGTGTGTTGCCATGTATAACGAGCTTTTTCGGAAAGGCAGTAGCGTGGAACGGTTTAGGAATAGAATGGCTTTAAAAAAAATGATGAAGGCTGTCTATGGAGACAAGACGGAAGATCATCATTTAATCCAGGCATTCAGGGCGTTTGGGGTAGAATCGGAAATTTTATACCAGCACATCTTTAACCGCCTCAGCCAACAGTTGGCGAGAATAAGTCTGTACATAGAGTCAGAAAAACTCCTGGGCTTTATAGGACGCAATTAGATAGAGCGAATCCTAATAAATATGCGTAGCAACATAAATATGATAATTGAGAGCCTGGGGGTTTACCTGCCGGAAGAATCATATTCCAGTGCTGATGTAATACAGGGTTGTACAAAGCAAATTCGTTTTCCTCTTGAAAAAGTCTCTGGTATTAAGAGCAGGCGCATGGCGGGAAAGAATGAGTTCTCTATAGATTTAGCCATGAAGGCTATAACAGACTGCCTGGAAAAGTCCCAATATCGCCCAGCCGATATTGACTTGTTGATTTGCTGCAATATCTCCAGGTACGACCGCCCGCAATCACTTTCGTTTGAGCCATGCACAGCCATTAAACTCAGGAAGCATTTTGGGTTTGAAAACGCAATGGCGTTTGATCTCACAAATGCCTGCGCTGGCATGTTTACAGGTATATACATTGTACATGCTTTGCTGGACAGCGGGGTTATTCAGCGCGGTATGGTAGTTAGTGGCGAGTACATTACGCACCTCACGACAACCGCTCAAAGAGAGATCGAGAGCTTCATGGACCCACGCCTTGCCTGTTTAACTCTTGGTGATGCCGGGGCTGCTTTGATACTGGAAAAAGGGCCCGATAACCAGGTAGGCTTCCAGGAAATTCAAATCAAAACTCTTGGGCGATATAGTTCCTATTGTATTGGCAAAGTGACAGCAGCAGGTGAGTGGTCTATGTACACTGATTCTGTCAACCTCACCGATGCGGCGATAAAATTCGGAGCAAAAAATGCATTGGAAGTACTCAAATCTGCCGGATGGCCACCTGATAAATTTGATCACCTGGTTATGCACCAAACCTCTTCCATGACCTTGAATAGTGCTAAGCAGGAAATTAACCGTTTGCTTAACAGCCAGGTTTGTCATGAGGGCAACACAGTCAACAATTTGGAAGAGCGTGGAAATACCGCTTCAACCTCGCATTTTGTAGCCATCGCAGATTATATCCACAACAATAAAATTCAACCCGGAGACAAAGCCGTTTTTATCATTGCCGCTTCCGGCCTCACTATTGGCACTGCATTATACGTTTTCGATGATCTTCCAACGCGGCTGCGCCAAATAAATTCTGAGAAGAAGCCAGACAATGGGAATTCTGCAGATAACTTTCGGGATATAGCTAACAGGGTTGATTCAACAGGTATCAGAATTGAAAGTGTAGGAACAGTGACCCCCGATGCCGTTAAAGGAGGGGATTCTGTGGAATTACTTCATGATGCAGCGAAAAATTGCCTGGAAAAGTCCTGCTATTCATTCGATGATATTGACCTTTTAATATACACGGGGGTTTACCGCAGCGACTATCTTATGGAACCTGCGATTGCAGCGTTACTTGCCGGAAAACTGGAAATTAATTCAACAGTTTCGCTGCCGGAAAATAAAACAACACTGGCTTTTGATATTTTTAATGGTGCAATTGGATTTATGAATGCCTGTTACGTTGCACAGCAAATGATAGCAGCAGGAACTTGTAAAACGGCAATGATTGTCGCTTCGGAAATTGAAAACAACGCTACTTTATTTCCGGAAAAATTAATAGGTGTCTGCGAAACCGCTTCTGCATTAATCGTTGATGCTCATCCAACGAGAGATAAAGGGTTCTCCCAAATTATTTTTAATTACCATGACGCGTCAATTGATGCCTATACTGCCAGCAGTTTTACCTCGGCTTCCAGGATCTGTTTACATATCGAAAAGCACCCGGACCTTGAGCAAAAATATATTGCCTGTATTCTGCCTGTTGTTGAAGATATTTTAAGAAAAGAAGGATTGGAGCTCAATAGCATTAACCTGGTTTTTCCCCCACAAATATCATCCGGGTTTATTGAAAAATTGAGTAAACAACTAAACCTTCCTGTGGAAAAATTTGTAAATGCAGTAGAAAAAGGCGCAGATTTATTTTCTTCTTCGCTCCCTTATGGTATTGAATGTGCCTACAATAAAAACCTGGTGAAACCCGGTGCTATAGGGCTGATAATTACTGTTGGTTCAGGAATACAAGCAGGGTGTGCTATTTACAAATTTTGAATTTAATAAAATAGTGTAAGGTGATGGATAAATCTAAACTTCCGCCGGGGCCGAAGGGAAAAGTTCCGTTAAGCCATTTATTTAGCTTTCGGCGGGATAGCCTTCGTTTCTTAAAAAACATCGCCGCGGAGTATGGCGATGTAGTTCACTTTAAAATGGGGCCACTTCGGCTGGTATTAATCAATCATCCCGATTTTATAAAAGAAGTTTTATCGGTACAGCATAGCAATTTTGTAAAGGGCCGCCCGCTGGAAATGGCTAAGAAACTACTGGGAGAAGGGCTTCTGACCAACGAAGGAGAATTTCACAAACGCCAATCCCGCATTATTCAGCCCGCTTTTCATAGTAAGATGATGAATGCTTATGCGCCTGCCATGACAGAATATTCTGTACGCCTGATGAATGGATGGAAAGATGGAATGAAGGTGGACATGATGGACGAGATGGTGAGAATGAGTACAGGCATCGCGGGAAAGACGATGTTCAATATGGATATAGCAGAAGAGGCTCCGGAGATTAATGATGCACTCAAATCTATCATGACCCTTTTTGGGCGGATCACCTTGCCTTTCGCAGAATTGTTGCTCAACCTTCCCCTTCCCGGCACTATTCGTTTTTTTAAAGCTAAAGCACGCCTGGATGACGTTATCAATAGAATAATTAACGAACGCCGACGCAGCAGATTAAAAAACGGGGATTTACTTTCGTTGCTCCTGGAAGCACAAGAGGAAACAGGCGGCGATAGTGGTATTACTGATCAGCAAATACGGGATGAGGCACTTACTCTTTTTCTTACTGCATTCGATACAACTTCTCTTGCCCTCACATGGACATGGTACCTGCTTTCGCAACATCCCGCGGTTGAAGCCGAATTGCACGAGGAACTTGATAAGGTATTAGGCGGCAGGATGCCGACCATGGAAGATTTCCCCCAATTAAAATTTACCAGGATGGTGTTTACCGAGGCAATGAGGATGTATCCGCCCATTTATATAATTGCCCGCCAGGCAATTGCCAGTTTTTCCATCGGCAACTACACAGTGTCGGCTGGCACCATTGTTTTAATGAGCCCTTATCTTATACATCACGATGCCCGCTTTCATCCTGAACCTGAACAATTCAATCCTTCTTTGTGGGCAGAGCGTGCAAGTCTGCAAAATTCGAGGTACGACTATCTGCCGTTTAGCGGAGGTCCCCGCTCCTGCATTGGTCAGCAATATGCCTGGCTGGAAGGGATACTTGTGCTCGCTTCCATTGCACAATTTTGGCGTTTAAAACTGGTGCCTGGCCATCGGGTTGAACTTCAACAACTCATAAACCTACGTCCCAAATATGGTATGATGATGGAGGTTCAACGTCGAAAATAAAGAGAAATGTTCAACAAGCTCAGATTCCGAAACCTTAAGTTTTAATCTGCCACACTCCAACGCATTTGCACTTTACGCAGTCATGCTGCATTCGAAAATTGACACTGCATTGAAAATATACGCCATGACGTTGCTGTCGGCCAGCATACGAAAAGGTTCTTTTTACTGGGCGAGATCAGTTTGCTTGTAGGGATTCATAAAAACAGGTTGGATGAGGTATTCTTTAAATATTTCTTTTGGAAAACTCACGATTAATACGACCAAGGACAATTGGTATAAGTAACATCCTATCACGGGATCCAGTATTTTTAAACACTGAATTTCCTTTATAAAACATATTCATTATTTAGACCCTGAGGAATCGGATTATCTAATCTTTTTTCATTGCAAAAAGAAATTGGTATTCCACTACCGGGCTTAGAAAAAAGAAACCGGATTTTATCTTTTAACCGTCCTTTTATTGCTAAATTATTTGAAATATCTGCATATCCATGAAGCATCAGGTTAAATGGATTGTATGTATTTATGTTATCGGTAATACCATAATCGGCTTTAATTGTTTCTTTTTTATACGTACCAAACAGATGATCGAAAATCATAAAAATGCCGCCCAGGTTTTTATCGAGATATTCGGGATTGCTGCCATGATGTACACGGTGGTTAGAAGGGGTATTAAATATCCAGTCAATCCCTCTCATTTTTCCTACTTTTTCGGTGTGAATCAGAAAATTCTGAATTGAAGAAAGTGATTCATAAATAAGAACCATTTCAGGAGGAATTCCAATTATGCACATGGGAGCCCAAAAAAGAAAGCGATAACATATTTGAATACCATTAAGCCGAATCCCGACAGAAAAATTAAAATAGCGCGAAGTGTGATGTGTAACATGCCCCGCCCAGAAAAGTCGACTTTTATGGGACAGAAAGTGATATAAGTAATGAATAAAATCAAATAGAAATAAAGCCGCAATCCATAAACCTACGGATCTTTCAGGCTTGAAAAATGCAAACAAATAAATAAATGAATAAAGGCCGAAGGTTATTCCTTTCATAAATAAAACCGTAAAAATCGTGCCCATGCCCAGAAAAATATTAGCAATCATATCTTTTATTTTTCCTTTTTCTGATTTATGGATAAGAGTGAAAAAGAGTTCTACAAAAAAAATTGCTAAAATCAGGATAAAACCAAAAGTGTTTAAAGTTCTCATGGCAAAATTATTTTTATGTAATTTAAATAATTTGTCTAATGGTTTAAACTACTTTAGGGATCAATGCAATATTTGTGAGCCATGAAAAATCCAAAACAAACTTGGCATATAAAAAAAGAATCCAAACGCTTTTTAGTTTTTAAGCAAAAGAATTGGAAAACGATTAAAGCTTACAAAGGAAAATTTGATTATCGAAGTTTATAAAATTAAAGATGAGTATTATGGAAAAATAAGCTGGGCAAAAGTTAACGATTAAAAAAAAGACAATAATGGGTAAATGAAAAAATTAAAAACCCGAATAGTGGCAAAACTTACTGGTGGAGCCTGGATAAAACCTGACGAAGAGCTTGAGGTAAATGGAAATATGGCTTTTCGTTTTTTGGCATCAAAAGGAGTTTTAAAAAGTATCTACTTATAAGGAACTCTCTTGCAAATCTTGTCGCACACGAGTGAATTATAAATGATTTTCTCTCCACATATATAATTTTCAGCCTTGCCGCATCATGTTCCTTAAAAGCATTTGACGCTTACACTTCAAAACTGTGAAAAAAATATAACAGCCTATATTGAAAAATTGCTACGCTATTCAATCTAAGATTCTAAAGGAATCATTGTCCTGGTAAGAGTTAAGATCGGGCAAGAGTTAGGGGATCGTTCAGAAAAATTTTCGAAAGTGTCAATCACACTGTCAATCAGCCTTTATAAATTGCTGATTATCAATACTTAATGTTGTCCCACGAGGATTCGAACCTCGACAAACAGAAT
>JBDTSD010000063.1:0-21913 GCA_039931355.1 Ginsengibacter sp. | reverse complement strand
AATGTGGAGACTCGGGTGCCGGATTATCATACCAGTATAAAAATTGCAACGGGCTATAGATACAAACAGCTTTGGCCATTTGCGCCACGTGCGATCCCATTTTATCAACTCTTGCAGTAAAATAACAATTGGTATTATCCGCGGCCCCTGCTATTGAACGGGTGAACAATGTAGTAATAGTGTGCTCGGTAAATGGACTTTCTTCATCACCCCTTATACCTTCCTGGGTTAACAAATTAGGATAAGTACGTGAATAGCCCGTAGGCCTGTATTCGTCATGAATATCTATCAGCAATTTATACTTTGCTGCTTTGCGAACTGCTTCATGAAGCCAACTGGTAGATTGCCGCGAACCGACAGTTACAAAACCATATTTAATTCCTTTAACGCCCCATGATTGATAGAGAGGAAGAATGCTATCCAATTGTGTAGCCAAGGCTCTTTGATTCACATATAAGATCACTCCCACATGTTTTGTTTTCCCATAGTCGATAACTTCCTGCAGCGCCAAAGGCCCTCTGGAGCGGGCGGGGTCAACCGTGACCGTAGTAGCATCCGACGCAGTATCAGTTTCCGCGCCATACCAGCCTGAATCAAATTCTATATATTGAAGATTATGACTTGCAGCAAAATCAATACAAGCCTTAGCTCCTTTAGTTGTGAGTGTAGATTCGCGAATCACTTTTCCGGGCTTGATCCAGGAAACATCTTTCAGCGCATTTGGCGAATTAAGGTTTAGTATAAAATAATTATTCTCTAAAAGCTGGCCGGGTGAATCCGCAATCATAATATATCTCCACGGCGTGGAGAATGATGAGCTATAAGTTGACTTTCCATCCAAAGCAGCGACCAATAGCAGGGAATCTTTTTGGGATCTATCAAACTTCATCCTTGCATTATTAACGAGAGCCGCTTCACCAAGGGCAACATATCTATCGTTGTTCATTTTTATGACATAGGGCCTTTCACATCCGCTCCCGGTTTCGCTGATCGAACCTTGTTTGTATTCCGCCTGTGCCCGGTGCGCAATCCAGGATGTATAATCTTTATCAAATTGAAAGCCCGTTAGCTCACGGGATATGGTAAGCGGTTTGTTTGTATAAATTGTATAATTAAAGGCCACTCCTTCATCATACACCCTGCATGTTACTGCAAATTTTCTTCCCGGCGCATTGGCTTCTTTTAGTTGAATGAGCACTTCATTATAATGATCAGGATATTTATTTTTTTCTCCGTAAACTGGTTTCCAGGAAGTGTTTACGGCGGTTCTTTTCACGGATAGTATTTGCAGGTTTGTTTGTAAAGCTTTTTGATTTTCAAATTCAAGCCCAAGGGGTGATTCAGCGAGAATGATCTTGTCTTTATTTTTGACAGAATAAAAAACTGCATTATTTTTTTGTGCATCAATTGTAAACGTAGCTATCGTATTGCCGTTCGGGCTTGAGACTGCTACATCTTGCGAATGAACTACCAAACTTATGCAGCATCCAAAAACTAAAAGAGATAAATTATACAATCGTATCATTCGATAGGTAAGGTTTTAATGAGAATAAATTGAAACGGCTTATTTAAAAAACTCCCAGCCTTTTATGTTATAGCGACTTCCCTTGAAATTTCCTTTCCGTTCAACCGAGCCCTTTCCATCGGCAACGTTTAAGACTAAAGTATTAAAGATTCCCTTTTGAAAATTATAAGTAATCCCGTCATCTTCAAACAGGGTGAATGGTAAAGCATTATTCCCGAAAACTTTGCACGTGATTTCAAAAATAGCTTTGTCATCAACATAATCAAGTGGAACGGCAACCGGCACAATTGAACCATCTTTTACAAACAAGGGAAGTTTATCAGTGGCAATATTTATCAAATAAAATTGTGCCCCGGAATATTTTTTTCTTGTGTTGTAATCATACCATATTCCTTCCGGAAAATAAACCGTGCGCCGGCTGCTGTCCATCGTTGTGGGAGCTGCCATAATATTGGGACCGATCATAAATTGATTGTCGATAGTACGCACTTTTTGATCATTGGGATAATCCATTACCAGAGGCCGGAAGGGAGGCACTCCCTGGTTGTAATAATCTGCAAAAGCCGAATAGAGATAAGGTATCAAAGACATGCGCTCCTTAAATAACACCCGAACTAATTTTTCAAGATCATCTGCATGGGCATGTTTAACATCTTTATTGTTAAGTTCACGGTTTAACTGGAACCAGGGAGCATTTTTTAAAAACCAGGAATCGACCACGGCTTGCGGCGCCATCAACATTGTTTGCAGCCGGCGTATAAAATCTGTTTCTGATTTTGAATCGCGCAATTCGGGCGACCATAACAGGCCTCCAAAAGATGCGGTGGAGATCATGCTGATATAATCTTTATGCCCATAAATATCACTGTATAAAACTGCCGGAAGGGATGAATTAAAAACATTAGAACTACGATAATCAAAATACGTGCGCTGGTTCTTTTTCTTATAAATATCAACCATAATATTGGCATAAAGAGAACCAAATATTTGGTGCATTTGTTCTCCGTCAATACCCGATGGAAACTGCGTCATGTCAGGAAATCCCCAGGTAGCCTTTGCATCCACGATATTGGAATTATCACATTCATCGAGTTTGAATGATGCAATGCCATTATCGACCAAATTTTTCTCGTGGTAATCCGCAAAAACAGCCGACGCCTTAGGATTCACGAAGTCAGGAACGAGCCCGTTCCAAACTAAAAAGTTCCCGGACATTTTTTTGAGGCTATCATAAAATGGCGCCGCCGGGTTGACGTAGGCGTGCTCCCATAAATTGAGCCTGAAATTTTGCGACTTTAATTTATTGATCATAGCCACAGGCGTTGGAAATTTATCCGACCAAACATAAGAACACGAATAGGCTTTTGTATGCCAGCCCGGCTCAAGTCCCAGCACATCACAAGGAATTTGATGATCGCGAAAATAAGTCCCCATCTTTAACACGGCTTCCTCGTTGAAATCTCCTTTTACACGGTACTTGATACCTAATCCCCATAACGGTGGCATTGCGCCACCACCCGAGAATAAATTATATCGCTGCACGCTTTCACGAAGTGTATTGCCGGTGAAAAAGAATACTTCAACACCCTTTGCCGAAGGTATGTCTATCCACATGCTTAATTGTTTTTCCGCAGTGCTGGCATATAATTCTTCCGTGGAAAATTTGAGGGAGTCCTGTGTTTTTAGCCCGGGATTTTCCGGTGAAAGTTCTTTATTTGTGCCACAAAGAAAAGTAATGTAGCGGGACGAATTTACGAGCACGCCATAGCCTGCGGTGGACACGTAAAAGGGTTGGGGTGCATGTGTGAATCCAATGTCCGATACCGGATGATCGTTCACAATTGGGCGCTTCTTTAGCCCACGTTGCCCGAATGTACCAATCTGCATTCCGAACCCATATAATTGTTCGTCGTCATTCAAGGGAATTCTCACCTGCACTCCCCGGCTGTTGACCTGCACTACAACATCGTCCAGTGAAAAGGGTAAAGGTGTCTCACTGAGTTGTTGCATTGCTTCTACCTTCGGTTTTTCTGAGCAAAATGTATAAGGTGAAAACTGATCCGGTTCGCCCATTCTTAGCTTAATGACACCCGGAGCTATAACTTGAATTTTTACCTGCGGTTGCTGCGCAAAAGCGGTTGATGAAAAAAGAGTAATAAAGAGAAACAGGCAAACTTTAATTTTCATAATTATAGGTATAAAAAATTTGCATTCGCTTCAATCTTTGAAGCAATATGGCGGCGATATTTTCAGCCGCGCAGCAAATTTAGCCGGAAATGGAAATAAACTTTTGCAGGTAAAAACTTAAGCCGGACTAGTACTACCCGAAAATGTTTCTTTGCCTCCAGCAGCGAATTAAATTTCACAAATTATAGCGGATACGGATCATACGGAGCTATTAATGATCCTGAATATGATGCCCGCTCATCTACCGGCGGTGCTTTTACATCCATTGTAACTATATAATGTCCATTTGGCTTTTGTGTAACGGACCTTACCATTACTAATGCAAAAGCCTCGTTTAAAACAATCGTAGGCGTTTCTGTGGGACCAGTATGATATCCCCAACCTATAATGAATCCCTTGTCAACATCATTAACTCCGAAGCCTGAGCCTACACGACGGTCAGCATTGACAAGGTTATAATTAGCTCCTTCCGGCGCAGGGCCAATCACTTTTTTATCCATAAATTCTTCGAGGTCTGATTGCGTTTTAATCGCATCAAAATCTGCATTAGTAATATAGTCCTTTGGAGATGAAAGATAACCGTAAGAAAGAGTGGTGAATCCTGCCAGGTAGTCTTTTGACGCATCATAAAAACTGGTGGAAGCAGCATAGGCATGCGGGGAAATGGGTTTGGCCCCGCCGTTGTTAAGCATCACAAAGTCAACGCGGTCTTGTTTCGTTAAAGCGGTAGCCTGGCCAAAAACAGGATTTGGATCGTAAAGCGAGAAAAAACATTGATCATCTGCAGGGTCGGTGGACATCACGATATTTGTCAGCGACTTTACATTTTCGCCCGAAAGTGTTACGCTTTTAATATCAATACTTCTTGAGCTTAATTTACCTGCTTTATCATAAATGGTAATTACAACTGCGCTTAGGCCACGCCTGACGGGGACTGTAATAGTTGCATCAACAGATTTACCATTAAAAGGGATATCAATTGGCGGGCTAAAGACCAGCTTGAGTTCACTTGCTCTTTTGTTTACCACAGTATAAGTGGCACGCTGAATGCCAGAATCGTTTGGAGTTGTAAATTTTATCGGGATCTTCAAATCAGTATTCTCTTCCACCGAAGCGTAGGTGTCGGGAACACCCACTATGTCAATTGGTGTCATTGGCGCCACATCTGCTTCAAACTTTTTACAGGAAATAAAGACCAGGCACATGCATACGAAGCACCCAATTGTATAAAGTATATTTCTATTTCTTTTCATAATTCCAGTTTTATTAAATTAAGTGTTGAAGGCAATTATGCGAATGACCGCTTGATTGTTTTAGTTATTTTGAGGAAACAACACCAGGTAATTAGCATCAATTACCGATTGCGGAATTGGAAACAAATCATTCCGCAGAGAACTATTATCCACTGTACTTGCGCAAAGCGAATATCCGAATCGCTTTGTTCGTTCATTGTATAATTTTAACCGGCAAAGTGTTAGTGTACGCAATTCTTCCCCATACAATTCACGCCCTCTTTCATCAAGTATATAATCAATATCTACCTGGCCCGGATCGATAGGCGCAGCATTGGATCGTGCTCTTACCGTATTGATATCGGCAGCGGCACTGGAAAGATTTCCAAGTTTCATATAAGCTTCTGCCCTTAGCAAATAGGTTTCTGCCAGGCGGGCAACATAATAATCCATAACAAAAGTGTTGCTCGGGTCAATGGCATAATGCCAGTCGGAACCCATTTTCATAACTCTCGGATACCACCTTGACATCGTATCATCCCGGGATATCAACCATTCGTTCCTCACTGTATCACCCGGATGCAACTGAACCGTAATGCTCGTGCCATTTGCTAACGGAATCACTTGCGGAGCTGCCGGGTAGTTTCTCGAAAGGTCAGGCACATCCTGATAAGTAAGATCAGGGTTAGGAACTTTTAGTACACGATTAATGTTCCATTCTGCATTGCGGGTATCCTCTACACCAGATTTATCCCATAAAGTGTACAGAAAATAACTTGTTGGCCTTATCCATGCAATTCCACGGCCCATCCAATCATACGCAACCCCTTTGTAGCCGAATCTGCCATTAAAGCCCCAGAATGCAGGCCAATACTGCCTTTCCTGGTCGGAACGGGTGGTTAAGTACCTGCCAAGGCCACCGGTTTTAAATTTATCAAGGTGAATAATGGAAATGGATTCCTTGTTCCCGCCCTGGTAGCTGAAGTTAGTAGTACCGTCTTCCTTTGTTATTTGAAATAAATCCCAGAATGCATCCTTGCCGGGAACTGCTGACCTGTAACCAAAACGGTTAGTCATGAGGTGATAAGTTCCCCCGTCAATTACCTTGCTTGCGGCATCAACGGCATTTTGATAAAGAGTTTTATCCCCTCCACCTTTTTCATCAGCCAGGGCAATATACATTTCTGAAAGAAAATGATATGCTGCGCCACTCACCAGCTTACCCACCTCACCAGTTGTTTGCGGAAGATTTTCAGCGGCAAACTTAAAATCATCAACGCAAAGCTGGTATACGTCTTCGCGTTTGTCGCGGGTATAGCCTAAATTGGGGGCAGTTACCGGCTCTTTAATAATAGGAACACCACCCCACATTTCCGACAAAAAACGATAAGCATATCCTCTGAAAAAATGAGCTTCCGCCTGGATCTCAAGTTTATCTTGCTCACTTACCCATTTCACTTCGGGGTTTTCTGACTGTTGTAAGATATTATTCGCATTGTTGATCATCTGGTATTGACGGTCAAACAGCTCCTTAAGCCAGCCGGCATTACCGTTTAGATAAGAATAATTAGTCCATACATTTTGATCATTCCAGCTAAAATTGATATCCGCACCGGCACCAAATTGCACAGTATAGGCGTCTCCATCTTTATAAATATAGTTGTCACGTAATTGGTAATACAAGTAGTTTAGCCCTGTTCTAAACTGGGCAGCATTTAAAAACGCATTATCAATCGTAAGAAAGTCTGCCGGCTTTTCCCGCAGGAAATCGTCACCTTTTTTACAGCTGTTAAGGAACGCAAAAGTTATTATTGCTAAAGTGATGAACGTTATTTTTTTCATTGCCTTCAATTTAATTTTTTTAGTGTTTTACTCTTTTGTTTTAAAACGTTACGTTTACTCCAAGCGTAACGATCTTGAAAACAGGGTAGCCGCTGATTTCCGCAAACTGAGTACCCGACTCAGGGTCTAACCCTTCCCAACTGGAAAACGTCAGGAGATTTTTTCCAGCTGCGAAAACTTTCAAAGCCGAAACATGTGCCTTCTTCAATAAATTATCTGAAAATGTGTAAGATAGCGAGACATCCTGCAGGCGAACAAACTCCCGCGACTTGGGAAATTGATAGTTATATGCTGAATTATTATAGTTTGTACGGGTCACCGTATTTGAAGGGTTATCGGGAGTCCAATACGCTTTATTCAACCAGCTTGCGGCACTTCCACCGTAGAGTGCATTAGGCAAATAGGCAAAAGCATTATTCCCGACATAATAATTTGCACTTCCCCCGCCTGCAATATAGTTTACCAGGAAATAAAGTTCAAAGTGCTTGTAGCCTATCGTATTGGAAAAAGTCATAGTGAAGTTTGGTTTTGAATATCCCACGATGGTTCGGTCGTAGGTCGCATCAATTTTGCCATCTCCATTCAGATCCTTGAATTTTAAATCGCCCGGCTGGCCGCCATAAATAGCCATATATTTTGCATCGTCCTTTTGTATAATACCATCAAAAACGTAGGTGTAATTAGCACCCAACGATTTTCCGATAAACAGCCCGTTGCTAACGTCATCATCTTCGGTCCCGTTTTTGTCCGCGTCCAAACCATATAATTCCACTACTTTATTACGATTCAGCCAGAAGTTAAAACCTGAGCCCCAGCTAAAATTCCGGGTAGTGTAGTTGATTGAGTTTAACTCCAGCTCAACTCCCTTATTGTTTATCTTTCCTATGTTGTCTAACACATTGGAATACCCATTAAAAATGGGAATTGCACGACTAAGTAAAAGGTCTGTTGTGTTTGAATTATAGATATTAAAGGTGCCGCTCAGCACGTTTTTAAAAATGGAAAAATCAACCCCAAAATTTAGTGCGGTAGTTTTTTCCCAGTTGAGGTTTTTGTTAGCTAAATTATTTGAGTACAGCGCTCTTTGTGTAGTGCCTCCTAATAAAATGGTATTTGTTGAATTGATAGTTGGGAATGTTGCATAAGCTCCGACGGATGGGTTCCCGTTTTCGCCAAAAGAAAGCCGGAATTTTAAATTGTCAATAAAACTAAAATTATCTTTTATAAATGATTCCTGGCTGGCGGTCCAGGCTACGGCACCTGCACGAAAAACACCATATTTGTGTCCTTCTGCATAGCCAGAATAACCATCCTGCCTTATAGATAAGCTGGCGTGGTAGCGATTTTTATATACATAATTCACACGCGCCATATAGGCCATTTGGTATAGCTCATTGAAATTGGTATTTACCTGGTAGTTAGCTGAATTACCCAACTCCAGGGAGTTTACACCCAATACGCTTGTACCTGCACCGGAGAAATCTTTAGCGCTAAAATCCATAGAAACATTTTTGCGTCCCTGGCGTTCAGCTAAAAGTGTTACATCAAAAGAGTGATCCCCGGTGTGCAACCTGTAATTAAGCAAGTGATTTAAATACCAGTCTGTGCGTGTGGCATTTTCTTTAGAACCATTTGCCTCAACCAGGTGCGTCGATGGATCAATCAATTCGCTCAAATTCATCGTATTGATAAACATGTTTTCGTCCTGGAAATTAGCAGAGTGCCCTTCCCAGCGATTCAACGAATAATTGAAAGTATATGTAAGATTTTTTACCCAGGGTAAGTCAACAGTGGCAAATGCTGAACTCCTGTAATTTTGATTTCTATCTTCATTATACTGCTGGGTGTTCCAAAAAGGGCTTGAGGTAGTGGTTTGACCTTGCGGGTAACGTTCAAACTGATTTGGAAAATTCTCAAATCCCGGATTAGCAGATCCCCTGTCGTGCACATATTTATAAGCGTAAGGGCCATCAATAGTTCCTAATCTAAAATCAGCGGCTACCCCGTCCGCATTTTTATCGGTTACCCCAAGGTTCACACCTATTTTTAACCAATCAGTTATTTTCGATTCAATTTTCGCTAATGCAGAAAATTTATGAAATTGGTCGCCAACTACTATTCCCTGCTGGTCTAAATAATTTGCAGAAACGTAGTAGTTCGAACGATTGCTTTTACCAGCTACACTTACTCCATAATTTTGCAAAACACCCACACGGGTTACTTCTTTAAACCAATCGATTGTGTGGTTATCATTGTAAGCCTCTAATTCATAGGGCGCAAAATTAGAATTAATATCATAGGTAGCATTGGGATTGTCGGCTAAAAACCGGTCTGTTTTCATTTGAAGATATCCTTCAGGACTTAGCATGTCGGGCCTGTTGGTGTAGGTCTGCATTCCGCCCGTTATATTAAATTGTACAGTTGGCTTTTCTGTTTTGCCCCGCTTGGTAGTAATTAAAATAACTCCATTTGCTGCAAGTGAACCATAAATAGCGGTAGAACTGGCATCCTTAAGTATATCCACGGTAGCAATATCCATCGGGTTTAGTTCATTAAAGCTGCCCAAAAAAATGACTCCATCCAAAATAACCAGCGGTTGATTAGATGCACGAACAGAGTTTTGTCCGCGAATATTTATAGAAGGATTACTTCCGGCACCTGTAACTGCGCCAATGTCAAACCCCGGGAGCGAGCCCTTAAGTGCGTCTAAAAGGTTTACGTTAGGGAGATTTTCTATTGGTGAGTTTTCCAGGGTAATAGAACTGATGGCACCTGTCAGATCTTTCTTTTTCTGCGTACCGTATCCAACGGATATTACCACATCTTCAAGCGATTGCACTGAAACATTCAGCGGTATAGTAATATCTGCAGTGCCTTCCACCGTTACCAACGATTCCGAATATCCAACGAAGTCAACTTTTAGCTGATCGCCAACAGAGGCTTGAATTGAAAATACTCCTCCCGGACCTGCGGTGGTTCCACCCGGCTTTCCTTCTATGGTTACACTTGCCCCCTGCAATCCGAGAAGCGTTTCGCTACTTACTACTTTCCCATGCACAACAATTTGTTGTGCATAAGACTGGCAACATACCATAAACAGGCAGGTAACCAAAACCAATATTATTTTTGAAACGTGATTGCGTAGGATTGCGCCGCTTCCTTTTTTCCGGGAATCAAAATCAACATAATTAAAAGAAATAGTTTGAAAAATTTTTTTCATGTTAAGCTAATTTTGAACACGGCATCACCAGTTTTTAGCATTCTTTATTTTTATTAAAAACTATATAAAAAATAACCAGGTAACAGTCGCGTTAATGAAGAAAAGTAGTCTGTTTAGATTGTTAATAAGTAACAAGGCAATCTTTAAAATCCTTACTCACAAAATTATTTGAAACACCTGCCAAAAAAAATGGCAAATACAACTTTCTTGATGGAGAATATTATGATTTAGGCGACAACGCTGCCCAATTTAGTGTAGTGGAAATTTGCCTTAACCCGCCTTGATGGCTTACAAGAATACAGGCTTGAGTTTTACCTCACCTGGATTAAAACCGCTAAACATTTTGGAATAATTCTGTGAAATAAAGAACGATATTGTTGAGACAGCTATGATTTTCACTTTTCAAATTGAGGTTTTATTAATATTGTTTTACCATCATTAGGAAGCAAAACAGAAAATTGGAGGTTATTTATTATCCCGGAAAATAGTCCGCCTTCGTGAGCCGGATCGCTTATAAATATTTTTTTGTTATCAATTAATAAGAGGCATGGCCTGTCAACCGAAATAATTTCTGCAGGAGACAAAATTATTTTTCCAGGCCTGTACACCGCAGCCATCAAACTGGAGTTTTCAAAACTTATAACCTGGCAAATACTGTCATTCCGAAGAATTTTCCATGCCGGCTTTTCAGCAATTTCTTCAGCCTGTTGTGGTGTGGCAGCGTAAGCTACCGCATAGCCGGAGGAACGCTGGTCGGCAGAATGAACAATGACAGGCATGAATACCCTATCTTTTAAAAGTGTATCCGGTTCCGAGTGATTTATATCTCTCCACGTCCCGGTTACATTTTTTGCGACCACCTGTATGCTATCATTGTATAATGGGATATAAACAAAATTCTTTTGGTGAACCCACTTTACATTCGGGAATGTATTAGTTCCTCCAGGTAAAATATTACCAGGTTTATTTACTGTGACATTACCTTGCCACCTGCATTGATCGAGCACAGTAAATGCTGGTTGAACAAGATTATTGGTTTTAATATCCGCAATTAGCGCCACAACAACATTCCTATACGAAGCCCAAATCTTTTTAGCCGTTAAAGATTGATCATCTTTTTTTAGAGAATAATCCATCACGGCGAGTCCATTTATACCGTCACTTACATTGCCCACAAATATTTGTTGCCGGATCTTATTTTTATTGTTGCTGGTGAAGTTGGTGATGCCAGGCAATTTATTCCAGTCCCAAAAAGGCATCATATTGAAATATTCCTTTCCATTGCTGATAAAATAGGCGTCGCCACTGTTTAATAAATCTCCTTTGAGATTTTCTTCATTAATTGATTCAGTCAATAACGTGCGGGTCGAATTTGTTTTCAGGAAAAAGCTAAACTGTTGCTGCTGATAAGCCGTGAAATCGGACCAGGGGAAGTAGCGGTAACCTGTCAATTCCTTTTGTCCTTGCTGCACAGCCAGCAAATTTCTGAAAGCTTTTATACTATCCGGTTGCACTTCGTAGAATAAGGGTATGATTTTTCTTACGTCGGCACTATGCAGTGCGTCACTTCTGCTGGTTGCCCGATCAATAGTGCCGGGAACTGTATTTATTCCTCTTGCCATCCATTGCCACCCCTTCAGGACAAAATCAGTAAGAACCTGGATCTTCGCTGAAGGAAACTCAAGCCACAAGCCACGTAATTGCCAGGCGAGGCGCATATTATCCAGCAGAAATGCAGCGCCATAATGATACATCTGCAAGCGACGTCCATGCTGATGAAAACTATAATCCGGCTGTACACCTTCGTCTGAAGATATTTTAATAGCAGATAATATTGTATCCCTGCATTGCTTCATCAGCGCCACATTATTAGTTAAGGCTCCGTAGTGTAACCCAAGGTCAGCGCTCCAGACAAGATTGGCACCTGTGCCGGCTAACTTGTACTGGGCAAGGATTTCCAGCGATTGTTCAAGTTGCTGAGCCGGTAAGCTATCCCTCATTAAAATAATTATATCCCTTTCTATCTGGGGAATGCCGATTTCATTATGCCACCAGTTCTTGCTTTTATACCGGTGGGTGTTCCAATGATCCAGTGCCAGGGAAATAGTTTTTTTAATCGAATCAGAGTGATAAAGAGTTGACTTTTTTAATGACCATTCAATTGCTAAAGTCCGTACCCTGCGTAAATGATCGGCTACCTGCCAGGCTCCCGGCTGGTTATCACCGTAATTGATATCATTCCATTTTCCATCTTTATTTAATGGAGGAATGTTTTTCACAGATGCCGCACTGGTATCAGTCAATAATAAAAATTCTTTATACCGGTTTAGAAAAGTATCAATTTGTTGGTTATCCTGGGGATAAACGGCAACTGATATTAAAATAAAACCGAGGCACAAGGCTAATTTTTTCCCCAGAGTTCTAAAATTCTTCATGCGAAATTTTAATCATTACAACCCCATGTGGTGGTACATCAGCAGAAAAGGATTTTTTCATTAATCCTCTATTGGCATGCTTCCATAAATCGCGAACTACGACATTTCCCTGCATCGCAATATCTTTCCTGTTAAGTCTTATCCGTGCCGTTGAATCGGTCTTATTAAAAAGGATCACTGCTTTTGCATCATCGCTCAAAGGCTTCATCCATATCTCGTAGCTATTTTTAGAAATTATCCTGATTCCCTGCTTCCCTTCTTTATCCTGGTTTACGGCAATTACTTCCTTGTTGGTAACAATGTCTTTGATTTCTCCTGGCATATTGCGTACATCATTCCCCAGGAATAAGGGTGCTGCCAG
The DNA here is from genome assembly GCA_039931355.1 of Ginsengibacter sp. Lineage (GTDB taxonomy): Bacteria > Bacteroidota > Bacteroidia > Chitinophagales > Chitinophagaceae > Ginsengibacter. The sequence goes on along the minus strand of JBDTSD010000063.1, from coordinate 9,111 downwards.
CAACGACCAAAAGCTAAACTGGGCCTGCTGTTCATCAAGGGTTTGTTTATTATTTCGTGCATAGCCTACAATTAGGTTATCCGGATCATTCCAATGCCCGGGCCCGGCATACTTTTCTTTTCCTAACACCTGTGTCTCCAGGGTAGAATACCAATTGCGATAGGTAACCTCCGGGTTCTTCTCAATAAACTTCACTATATCGCCGCCTGTTCGCCATGTATTACCCAGGGAGGCTCCCCAGAGATGAGTAGTGTCGCTGTAAAAAATGCAAAGATTAAATAAGATGGGCCTGCCGGTTGCCTTCAATGCATTGCCCATGCGGCCGAACAGTTCTTTATCAGGATGGCCGTCTTTTTTACCACAGGCATCATACTTTAAGTAATCCACACCCCAGGCTGCATACGTGTTTGCATCAATCTCTTCATGGTTATAACTTCCGGGATATCCTGCACAGGTGGTGGCGCCGGCAGATGAATAGACTCCAAGCTTTAATTTACGAGCATGCAAATAATCTGCGAGAAATTTCATGCCTCGCGGAAATCTGGATTTGTCGGCAAACTGGTGGCCGTTTTCATCTCTTGTTTTTGCCATCCAGCCATCATCAAGCTGTAAAATAGTATAACCCGCATCCCGCAAGCCGGTACTGACCATCGCATCTGCGGTTTCCATAATTTTAATTTCATTAATGCTATCGACAAATGGATACCAACTTGACCATCCCATTGGTGGTGTTAATGCCAGGTCGTTTCCCTGGGCTTTTAATGCACAACAATTTGGATGGAAAACCATTACCACCGCAAAAAGATATTGACAGAAATATTTTTTATTCATACCTGGCATTCAGTTTTCATTAATGAGGTGTCGCACTTTTTATTTTCAGTTCACCGAGATAACGCATTGCGGCTTCTACAAAATAATAATCGGCATAGCTTAATGGAACGTCTATCTCTGATTTGTTTGGAAGATGGCCTACACTGTGTTCTAATAAAAATCCGCCGGCTTCATCACCTTCAGTTTTATATGGCGGTTTAGATAAATTATCCAGGATAATAGCAGCCACCTTTTGATATTCTCTTTTTTTCGCAGCATCAGAAGTGTAGGCTGCTAATTCTAGTAAAGCGCTGCTGATGATCGCAGCCGCAGATGCATCGCGAAATGTATTAGGAATACCCGGTGCATCGAAATCCCAAAAAGGAATTTTATCTGCGGGAAGGTTGGGATTATGTAAAATAAAACCGGCGATATGCTGCGCTTGCTCCAGGTATTTTTGATCGCCCGTTTCCCGGTACATCATGGTGTAGCCATAAAGACCCCATGCCTGTCCACGTGCCCAGGCCGATTCATTGGCAGCTCCCTGGTGTGTACGCTTTTCCTGCACAGCTCCTGTAACAGGATTGTAATCCACCACATGGTAAGAGCTGTAATTATCACGAAAATGATTTTTCATGGTAGTATTGGCATGAGTAACTGCAATGTGATAAAAGGAAGAATCGTGTGTTTGCCTGAATGCGTACATCAATAATTCAAGGTTCATCATATTATCAATAATAACAACGAAGTGAGAAGGGTCAGAATTCCAAGACCTGATACAACCTACAGCAGGATTGAAACGCGTGGATAAAGAACGGGCAGAATTTATGAGAATAGAATCATAGCCTGCGTTTGGCGCTATTTGTAGAGCATTGCCAAAACTACAATACATCATGAAACCAAGGTCGTGGGTATTTTTATTAAATTGTTCCTTCTCCAATGATGTCATCCGGCGCAATGCTTCATTTAGTAAAGTGGAATCTTTTGTTTGCTGGCATAGCCGCAATAAAGTACCAGGGAAAAAGCCACTTACCCATCCATCAGAATTTATAGACTGTACCGCGCCTTTTTCAAATGTTCGCGGCAAGCGTCCTTCAGGCGTTTCTTTCATCAATATTTTATATTGAGCAGATGACTGTATTAATACACCGCTTAACTTTTTTGCAAGGGATGATGTATTATTTAATTTTTTCTGCGTTGAACATCCAATGAAAAACCAAGAAGAAACCAACAATATTATTAACTGTTTAATCATAGAGAACTTTTTTAACCTCGTTGAATTTTGCTATCGTACAAATATTAAAGTTTATAGCCAGATTTGCTTGCACGTAATCATTAAATGAATGGATAATATTATGAAAAGTTTCTTTTTTTGGTTGTCAGAGAGAACAATTCATATTTGTACAAATATGGAATGCCTGAAAGTTATGTTTGAAAATAAGACCAAATCTATCAACTGGCTGTGTAACAGAATAGAGGCACATATCTGCATAACATTTGTTGTTTATAATTAAGGAAGCTGTCAAATTAAGGCATCTGACATACCAATTAAATGTGATTCTGTCGCAACCAAACATGAAAAAAAATATTATATCGAAAATGGATGGAGTGGCAGAATCACTTAACCGAATCAAAGAACAGTATATTTTTGGCGCCACATTGCGGAAGATAGAAAAAAGCTAAAAAATGGTATATGGATTCGTTTCTCTAAACTCGTTAAGATGGTTTTAAGTTTGGCAATCAACCTTTGCCAAACGAGAAAATTCTTCAAAAAAAGAGTTCAACACTTGTTCGATAAGTGCTACAACCGGAAATGTTTGAAAACATTATTGTAACTCCATCTTTTTTTCATAGGCTTTTTCTAAGGCTTTAATCTTTCTTTGCGAAGGAATATACTTTTCTTTTGGCACATACAAAGTTGGAATGGAGCTTAGCTCTCTTAAAACATTGGGGTCGCTATCAACTAATATCTTTTTCATTTTTTCATTTAATTATAAATAGTGCCTTTCAATTAGGTGCAAATAGTGCATATAGCATTATATGATCATAATAATTTTGACAAAATATTAGTAAGGATGAAACAATGCGAAAAAGAAAGCGAAGCAATTGACTATTGTAAAAGAAAACTGCTTTTAGGGGTAATGGCTTTACCCTATGACGCTAATATCGTACCACGAATCAACTTTTATCCGGTATAAGAGTATTTAAACTGCTAACCATACGATAGGTTTGATAATTAAGTTTAAAAGGTTTAAAGATATTCTGCGATTAATATCTATCGCGAATGCTGCATTTTCTTAGAGGACTTAAAAATGCACTATCTTTCTATACAAACTTCTTTACTTTTGTAACACTTACATGAAAAAGCTTGCAGCTATCTCAATCATCTTAATTTACGCATTGGCAACGATGGGTTTTAGCTTAAAGGAATTTTACTGCTGCGGTAAGCTGAAAACTATTTCTATAACACTTGCTAATGAAGAAAAAAGTGGCAGCAAAGACGATAGCAAAAGTGATCACTGCTGTAAAAACAAATACCAATACTTTAAGGTAAAAGATAATCATGTAAACGCTGCTCACATAAGCTTTACGGCTAAGCATTTTACAAGCCCGCTTCCTGATTACTTTTCTACGGAAGTCATTACTTTTCCATCTCAAATAATTTCTTTCGATTATAGGAGTAATGCTCCGCCCCTACATGGACATGTTCCCATCTATATTTCCAATTGTGTCTTCCTGATTTGATTTAATCCCCATCGCTTAACGTTCTGTTATGCGCCATCTTTTGAGTTCATCAACTCAAATTTTCCATTTTATTTTCCTGTTACCTGGTTAAAAGAATAAATCTTTCATTCAAAACATATACTACTCACACATTCAAATCATTCAATAAAGTGGCAACTATTGCTGCTGCACTGTTTTAAAATTAAAGATCATGAAGAAGCTATTTTTTATTGTTGCTATACTAATATTCGCAGCGTTTTTTTTCACCGCATGTTCCGGTGGCCAGGATAAGGTGACCACAGAACAGTTGGCTAACAATGAAACCTATACCTGTACAATGAATAATGAAGTAATGGGTGATCATCCCGGTAAATGCCCCAAATGCGAAATGAAACTTGTAAAACAAAAAATGACTCCTGAACAGGAAAAGATGATGAAGGAAGAAACTTATGTAAAACCGAATGAGCAATGAGCGAAAGAACAATGGGCAATTGGCAAAGGGCAAAGGGCAATTTGTTGAATTGCTAATTGTTTCTTCTTTTCATAATTGCTTATTGCTCGTTGCCTTTTCAAAATAAAAAAAATGATCAACAAATTAATTGAACTCTCACTTCGCAACCGTTTCATTGTACTGGCGCTTTCGATTGGGTTGCTGGGCTGGGGCATTTATAATATTCAGCGAAACCCTGTTGATGCCATTCCTGACCTCAGCGAAAACCAGGTGATTGTATTTACGGAGTGGACCGGCCAAAGCCCCCAGATAATGGAAGACCAGGTTACGTATCCTTTGGTAAGCAACCTGCAAGGCGTGCCTAAGGTTAAGGACATTCGTGGTACTTCTATGTTTGGGATGAGTTTTGTGTATGTGGTCTTTGAAGACGATGTGGATGTGTACTGGGCTCGCACACGGGTACTCGAAAAACTTAATTATGCACAACGTTTATTGCCAAAGGGAGTAACACCAACGCTGGGGCCTGACGGAACAGGTGTTGGACATATTTTCTGGTACCATCTTGATGCGCCAAAAATGGACCTTGGAGAACAACGGGCCTTGCAGGATTGGTATGTAAAATTTGCATTGCAAACTGTACCAGGTGTGGCTGAAGTGGCTTCGTTTGGCGGATTTGAAAAACAATATCAATTAGTAGTTGATCCCGTAAAACTACAGTTCTACAACATCTCCATGACGGATGTGATGAATAAAGTGCGGGCTAATAATAATGATGTCGGCGGCAGGAAACTTGACATGAGTGGCATGGGCTATATCATCCGGGGTTTGGGATACATTCAAAATAAACAGGACATAGAAAGCATTGCGTTAGGCAACAACAACGGCATTCCTGTTCGTGTAAAAGATATAGGAACTGTGCAAATGGGTGGAGACCTGCGCTTAGGCATTTTTGATTCAAACGGCGAAGGCGAAGCTGTCGGTGGCATTGTAGTAATGCGCTATGGCGAAAATGCTGATAATGTGATACGGGAAGTAAAGAAAAAAATGAATGATGTGCAGAAGGGTTTCCCGGAGGGTGTTTCCTTCAAAATAGATTATGACCGCAGTCAATTAATCGAAGCTGCTGTTGCCAACATAAAAAGTAAGCTCGTAGAAGAAATAAGTATTGTGTGCATTATCGTCATTGTCTTTTTATTGCATTGGCGCAGTGCATTAAGCATCATTATACAAATACCCATAACCATAGCTGCCAGTTTTATTCTTCTCAATGCATTTGGTGTATCATCTAACATAATGTCGTTGACAGGAGTTGCATTAGCCATCGGCGTAATTGTGGACAATGGTATCATCATGAGTGAAAATGCTTACAGGAGTTTATCGGAATGGAGACCCCCAACCCCCTGAAGGGGGTTTATAGTACCTGCTCATAAAAAATTAAATTATATGTTCAATTTAAAAAAAGATTTTTCTTTAAACTCCCCTTCAGGGGCGGGGATTAAAATTCCTGATGATGTTCGTATGAATATCATAGAGCGTGCGTGCAAGCAGGTTTCGCGTGGCGTCTTCTTTTCAACCATCATCATCATTACGTCTTTCCTCCCAGTGTTTTTACTTACCGGGCAAGAGGGTAAATTGTTTCACCCGCTCGCCTACACGAAAACTTTCATCATGATAATTGATGCAATATTGGTGGTAACGCTTGCGCCGGTATTGATATCGTTTTTTATGCGTGGAAGGTTTCGGCCCGAAAGTGCCAATCCTGTCAACCGTTTTTTGGAGCGCATTTATGAACCGGCAATCCGCACTTGCATAAGGTGGCGTAAAACTACAATCGGCGTAATGCTCCTCGCACTTGCCATCAGCGTACCGATGGTACTGAGTTTGGGAACAGAGTTTATGCCGCCACTTGATGAAGGAAGTATTCTTTTTATGCCGGTTACTTTGCCGGATGTTTCTAACAGTGAAGTAAAAAGAATTTTGCAGGTGCAGGATAAAATCATTGCATCGCAGCCCGAAGTAACATCTGTTTTAGGCAAGGCCGGAAGAGCCAATACCGCTACAGACAATTCTCCCATCAGTATGATTGAAACGATTGTAATGCTGAAGCCCCGGAGTGAATGGCGTGCAGGCATAACAAAAGACAGCATCATCAATGAACTCAACAGCAAGCTTCAGATACCTGGTGTAACTAACGGTTGGACGCAACCGATTATTAACCGCATCAATATGCTATCAACAGGAATCAGAACCGATGTAGGCGTAAAAGTGTATGGCCAAAACCTTGATAGTATCTACGCCTTTTCACAGGTGATAAAAAAAGAATTGGAAGGTATTGCCGGCATAAAAGATTTATATGTAGAACCGATAACCGGTGGCAAATACATTGATATAAATATTAACCGGGAAGAAATTGCCCGTTACAATTTGAGCGTGGATGATGTGAACGCAGTAATAGAAAGCGCCTTGGGTGGGGCTCAAATTACAACTACGGTGGAAGGCCGGCAACGCTTCTCGGTGAACGCCCGCTTCGGGCAGGATTACCGTAACAATTTGCAGGCGCTAAAAAGCTTACAGGTGCAGACAAAAGGCTTTGGTCCCGTTCCGCTTGAAGCATTGGCTTCTATGAAAATAACAGAAGGGCCGCCGATGATAAATTCTGAAAATGCTTTGCTCCGCGGCACTGTCTTATTCAATGTACGGGAAAGAGATTTGGGAAGCACGGTACAGGAAGCGCAGCAAAAACTAAATAACGCCATTGGCAGAATGCCCAAAGGATTTTTTATAGACTGGAGCGGTCAATATGAAAATCTTATCCGCAGCGAAAAAACTTTGAAGTTGGTAATGCCTGTAGTGCTGCTGGTGATTTTCATCAGCATGTACTTTGCTTTTCATTCATCACGTGAAGCCTTGCTCAGCCTGATCTCGCTGCCATTTGCTTTAATCGGTGGCGCTTTTATGATCTACTTCTGGGGCGTTAATTTATCGGTGGCAGTGGCCGTTGGTTTCATAGCATTGTTTGGTCTTGCCGTAGAAACAAATATTGTAATGGTGATCTACCTCAACGATGCAATGCAGCAACTGATTGCCAAAAAAGGCAATTCAAAAGAAACGATTACAAAAAATGATTTACGTGAATACACCATAAGCGGTGCGGCAAAAAGATTACGCCCAAAAATAATGACCGTAAGCGTATCGCTCTTTGCACTCATTCCTATTTTATGGAGCAATGGTGTCGGCAGTGATGTAATGAAGCCAATTGTATTACCAATGGTGGGCGGCGTACTTACATCAGCCATTTATATTTTACTGGTAACACCACTTATTTTTTTAATGAACAAAGAATATGAATTGAAAAAATTTGGAAAGATACAGGTGGCTGAGGTGGCGCATTAATGGAAGCGAAAGGCGAATGAGCAATGGGCAAAGGGCAATGGGTAATGGGCAATGAGCAATTAAAATGTTAAATGAATTCTGAGTTCAATTTTTAAACTGAATAATACAATGAAAACACATTTTACCTTTTTTATTTCGGTCTTTATCGTGTTGCAAATTCCGGTAAAAACTATTTCAGCGCAAACGCTGGCATTGCCTGATATTTTGAAGAAGGTTGAACATTCGTATCCTTCCTTAAAAATGTACGATGCTGAAATTCAGTCGTTGGATGCTGCCGCAAAGGGAGCACGAAACTGGATGCCGCCGCAGCTTTCAACGGGCTTTTGGATGACGCCATACAACACAGGCCTCTGGGGTGCAAGCAAAGCCACAGGTAACAATCCTGCGCAAAATGGCATGGGAAGTTATATGATAACGGCTGAGCAAATGTTTCCAAATAAAAAAATAAATGATGCCAATGAAGCTTACATGCAAGCCATGTCTTCTGTTGAAAAAGAAAACAAACAGGCAAGCCTAAACGATCTTTTTGCGGCAGCTAAAAGAAACTATTACGAATGGATAATTATTGAAAAGAAATTATCCATACTGGATGAAAGCGAAAAGCTTTTACAGTTTATGATAACCAATGCTGAAACAAGGTATAAGAATGGTTTGGGAAAAATAAGCGCTTATTACAAAGCCAAAGCATCGCTTGGAAACATCGAAAGTATGCAGGTTGAACTGGAGAATACAATTACTCAAAAACGAATTGCTTTAAACACATTGATGAACAGGAATAAGCTTGCCAGTTTTTCTATTGATACAAATTATGTAATTGAAGATTATTCAACCATGGCATTTGACAGCACCTTATTTTACAGTAACAGGAGTGACATAAAAGCTATTGACAGAAACATACAGCTTGCTTACCTCCAGCAAAATATTGAACAGGCAAATTTAAAACCACAGTTCGGTGTGCAATATTCACACATGTTTGGCTTTGGCGGATCGCCGCTGATGTTCAGTTTAATGGGCACTGTAAAGATTCCGATGAACTGGTCAACAAGAGCGAACAAGGCAAACATTGAAAGCTTAAAATGGAAAGCTCAATCGTTAGAGGAACAAAAAACTTCCATGGCAAATGAGTATGCGGGCATGGCCTATCAGCTGCAACAGGATATTACAGCAAAGCAAAAACAAGTGCTCCTTTTTAAGAACAATATTATAGCTGCTTTAAGAAAAAACTATCAAAGCAATTTATTGGCTTATGAACAAAACACCGCAGAGCTGTTTGAACTCTACGATGCATGGGAAACCCTTAACAACACGGAGCTTGCATACATTGATCAGCTTCAGCAACTACTGGGCTTGCAGGTTGATCTTGAAAAATTATTACAAGTGAAATGATCAAAGAGCAGGCAGCATTATAAAAGAAAAAAGACCATTATGAAAATGTTTTTATTGTCTATTGCTTATTGTTTATTGTTTATTTCTCTTTCATGCAATGAGCAAAATAAACATGTAGCAAATACGTCTGTATCAACTGGCCTCTACACTTGTTCCATGCACCCGCAGGTTTCAGAAGACCATCCGGGCAATTGTCCTATATGTGGAATGAAACTTATTAAGAAAAATGAAACATCGGCTGCTATTAATAATATAGAACTTGAATCGTTGCTGAAGCCCACCAATGAATTTACATTGGCTTCATTGCCCGTTACAACTCCGCAGGAAAGCAATATTAATATTCCTGT
>JBDTSD010000062.1:0-21924 GCA_039931355.1 Ginsengibacter sp. | reverse complement strand
AGCCCGCAAAACCCATGGACAGATGCTTTGAACTATGCGTGCACATGGGCTATGCTTACACAAACAAGGGATGAAGCAGCAGGAAAAATTACTTTAAATGTTTTCAATCTCGGGCCTTCCACATTTATATATGATTGCCCTGGGGGAGGTAGCAGTCATTATACCGGCGGCTCCGCTTTTCATTGCACACAATTTATTGACCGGCTCAAAGGTGGGCTGGGCAATGGCCAATATGTAAATTGTACTGATTGCGGAACAATAGTTTGCTCATTCTCTAACCTACTCGGTTGCGATATATGGTCATCGAGAATGGGTGGAAGTTATTTCGACCTGAATGCAATTAATGCCATCGGTTATAGCAATTGGATCTCATGCGGGTGGCCCGGGTTTTCATATCACGAAGTGGCATGGAAAGATAACTGTACGGATGCTGATGCAATATTTGATGCCTGCCTGCAAGTGGATGGTGATGCCAATCCTGCAACTGCACCGCACTCTCCCTTACTGCCTGTGAACATGATATTTGGTACCTGCACGTCAAATGAATATCGCTGGAGACTAAGCCCACCGGGCGCTTCAGGGTGCCAGGCATGTAACCCGCAACCAGCCACAAGAATAAGGCGTAGTATCACTTAATGAAAGAATAAAAAAAAATGAAAGAATATCCCATAGAACGCTGGCATGAAAAAATTTTGAATGGTATGAATATCGTACTGGTAAATTATTTTCTTTCCACGAAGAATTTTGAAGGGTGGTTATTTTCTCATAAATTATTTGAAGAGCCGTTGCCAGGCGTTAGTAGTACTGTATATTTTTTTAAGAGAAATACAAATGATAATGATGAGGCCATACGCATTGATGTAATTGAAAATAATTCCATACAAGATGCGGAGCGCACATTTCTTTTTTTGCTCACCGATGTAATGGCGCCGATGGAATTCCCGGAAGCAAAGAATGAAAATGTTGGTGAAATTTGCTACAAGGGATTTTCTGATATTGATAGCCTTTTAATGTTTTTGCGTGGCAATATTGTAATAAGGATTCGAAGTATAGGCCAAAAAGAAATAGCTGTTTTAACCGAAGCGAAAATTATTGATAAGGATCTCATCAATCAGCCCGGAGAAAAGGACCACAGGCAAATGCAATTAAAATTTGATCTTACTTCCCCGGCACAAGAGGTGCTTAAACAGCTTGCCTCAAATACGGAAGATGCCTTAGGTAAAAAAGTATATTTTAAAATAATTGCACCCGATCATTCTATTGAACTAACCCGAACCGGGATTATTAATACAGGTGTTTCTCTTCCGGGAAATATTATTCTTTATGCTATTAATGAGGATGGCGCTGCCGCAAGAGTATCATTGAAATAGATGGCAGTGCGGTGTAATCATACTTGGCTTCAAAAATGAATTTGACTTGGATAAACCGTTGCCAGCTATCAAATACGCAAAAAGAGATATTACAAAGACCATCCAAATTTACAATCAGTTAAGACTGCAATAAGTTGCCGAATGCATACATCCAACCAGATACATCAACATATTAATTCAACCCAAAAAAACTAAAAACAAATATGCTGTGGGAGAAAATATTTTTAGATAATTTCAACTGACTAAAAACGTCAACTTTTTTCAGAACGTGACATTAAAATCAACCGGCATGAAAAAAAGACTAATATTTCTGCTTTTTTGTTTTGCATCAGTTCATTTGTTTGGCCAGCAAAGTACATATGAAATCTATGTACTTGAATTTGAAAAAATTGAGTGGAGACCACTCGTTTCGGAGATTGCAGTGGGAGCTACAGCAAGGGATACGCTGCAAGGAAACATGGCCATCTGGTTATTAAAGGGCAATAATGGAAAGACAATTTTAGTCGACGCGGGATACATAAACCAGGATCATCCTAAAAATTATATTCGTCCTGATTCTGTGTTACAAAAATTAAATATCAGGCCTGAAGACATAACCGATATTGTTTTGACACATCCCCATTGGGACCATATTGGTGGTATCAATCTTTTTCCAAAAGCTATGGTATGGATGCAGGAAGATGATTATAATTATTTTGTTGGAACTGCGTGGCAGCCTAAAGGCTTTAAAGATGGATTAGACAGCATTGATGTATTGAAAATCGTTCAAAAGAATTTAGAAAGAAAACTAACACTCGTCAAAGGCGATAGTTTGCAAATTATACCGGGAATAAGGGTGTTTATAGGATCAAAGCATACCTATGAATCCCAATATGTGCTGGTAAACGGAACATCGGGAAATACCATAATCGCATCAGATAATGTTTGGTTTTACGCCAATTTGAAATATTTATTACCTATCCCTCATTACACGTTTGACCCGGTTGGATATGTGAATCAAATGAAGAGAATGAAAACCCTGGTTTCGGATGTAAATTTGATAATTCCAGGGCATGATGCTGCTGTATTTACCAAGTTCCCAAAGATTGCGGAAGGCGTAGTAAAAATAGAGGTGAGCAAATAATAGAGATGCTGCCTAACGAGGTTTTGCGTCGAGGGAACGACGAATAAATCCTCTTCTTTTGTGCTACTGTCACCTACATATCAGCCTGACCGAACACCGATGAGCAATAGAATCTGTTTTCAACTTTTGTATCTTTAATCGGCTTCGGTTCCGGGCTAGAGCGTGTACAGAATGAAAAGTACAAAAGTTCTTTTCAATGCTTTATAAGAGATGAGGGAAGCCCCTTCATATACGCCTTGCGGAAGGAGTATATAACCACTTCATAGTGCTGTAATCAAAAGTTATGGTATTGAGCAGTGAAGAAAAGGCATCATAAAGGTGTCAGGTAGATGATGGCACTAATACTTTTATGATTTTGGCTTCACCCAAAAAGACAAAATAGTTGTACCCTCTCAAAATACACTTTATGCGAATCCGCCCAACATCATTTCAAATATTTATCAAACCATTGCAAATATCTTTGAAACCTGTCAACGATATAAGACGGCTTGGTAATACCATGAAACTGCCCGGGATAAATAATTAGTTCGGTGGGGATGCCGAGTGATTTTAAAGCCTGGTACATTTGTTCAGCGCCTGCGGCCGGCACATTAAAATCTTTTTCACTTGCCATAAACATAGTAGGTGTTTTTATTTTATCCGCTTTGAAAAACGGGTAAGAAATATCAATCCACTTTTGAGGATTTTTCCATGGCGCACCTAACTCTGTTTCATATTGTGTAACATATTGGTCTACCCCATACATACTTAGTTGCAAAGAACTTCCGGCACCACTGGCAGCGGCTTTGAACCGGGTGTCTGTCGCAATAGTATAATTGGTTAAGATGCCACCATAACTCCAACCTCCAATACCCATGTGTGTTTCATCGGCAATGCCTTCTTTTATAAGATAATCTACAGCCCCCAAAATATCAGCAACTTCTTTATGGCCCCAGTCTGCATAGATAGCTTTTGTATAGGCTATGCCACGTCCGCCGCTTCCCCGGTAATTAACACCCGCTACCGCGTAGCCGCCTGCAGCAATCATTTGCCGTGTCAGGTCAAATGCATAATCGTCCTGTGCTACCGGGCCTCCGTGAATGTAAAGAACAAGGGGCAATTTTTCATTCTTCCTGGTCGTAGATGGCCGGTATAATAAGCCGGATACTTTTGTTCCATCTTTGCTGGTAGAGGTAAAACCTTCAACATCCGCGAGCTGCAATCTATTTACAAATGAATCCTGCACATGCGTCAATCGTCTTACATTGTTATCTTCCACCACATACAATTCTGCAGGAAGATCTGGCTCACTCATAAGCGTTACCAAAGATTCGGATGCAGGAGATCTTTCAATGTTCATAAAACTTTTTCTGCCGCTGGCGACGGTCTCTATATTCCCACCGCTAATGTTTATCCGCGCTATATATTCCTTCCTGTCGTCCTGCACTAAAAAGTTCAGGTATTTCCCATCAGCGGACCATCTTGCATTACTTGCGGGGCGATCCAAATTAGCGGTTAAAGGTTTGGTCGCTCCGCCTCCGGCGGAAATTATAGAAACAACATTTTCTCCATACATCGTAAATGCAAGATCACTTGAAGAAGAGGTATAGGCGATCCATTTTCCGTCAGGGCTCCAGGCCGGATTTTCATCAGCTCCCGGCCAGGTGGTTATTTGCTTCACGGCTGCGCCGGGCTCAGCTGCCATTACCCATATATCGCTGTTCTCATTTTTTTCACGGGCCTGCGAACGGTTACTTACAAAAGCAATTTGTTTACCATCGGGGCTATACGCAGGTGAGGTTTCATCATACTCTCCGCGGGATAGTGTATCCGTTTTTTTTGTGTCTATATTGAAGAGATACAGATGCGTATAGCGTCCTTCCGTATATCCTGATATATCATGTTTAAATACATACCGGTTCATTACAAAAGGGGCTCTTGTTTTGGTTTTGGATGTATCAGAAAAATCCGGGTCTTTCATACTCATCACGATTTTTTTGCTGTCGGGGCTCCAGTCGTAGTCATCAATATCACCCTTTACCGAAGTCAATTTTTTTGCCTCTCCACCTCTCGTATCCAGCAGCCATATTTGTGCAACTTTATCACCATTGCGTGCGGCTACGAAGGAAATGTATTTGCCGTCAGGGCTCCATTTGGGGTTTCCTTCACCTTCTTCGCTGTAGGTAAGCTGTACATTTTGCGTGCCATCCCAGCTTATCATCCAGAGGTTGCTATTCATTTTATCTTTAGCGGTATCCACGCTACTAACGGTGTAGGCTACCCATTTTCCATCGCCAGATATCTGTGGGTTATTGACACGTTGCAATTTATAAACGTCATCCGGCGTTAACGCCTTTTTCGAAGTATTTTGGCCCTGTGTTACCAGGGCGATTAATGATAAAGAAAGAAAAACGATAATACGCATAAGCTTGAGTTTATTAGTTTCAAAAATAACTGCATCAAATGAATAAAATAAAATTAACTGTGGGACACATTCAAGGGTAGTAGCCCTTGGCGATGGCGTGGGAGATTCATCCGTATCGCGGGCATTAAAAAAACCCTTAACGATATATGGTTGCTTCTTCTTTTTTGAATGCTTTGATTGCATAAATTCTGTGGGGGCATATTAAATTGCTTCAAAAAATTCCTGGCGAAATTACTTTGAGAGCTATTGCGGAGATCTCGTAAATTTTATATTCCTCACCTTGGCTCAAGAGTGACGCATAGCCTGCAGCTAGGCTTTCTTTTAACTTTAAGTAAGTATCAATTTTTAATAAAGCAATCTTCAAATTTACAAAGTAAATGAAGCCTATCCAATCCAACATTCACGCCCTGTTCACGCACCCTCTTATCACCTGAACGAGGTCGTGTATATCGAAAGGTTTGGAGATAAAATCGTAAGCATTGCATTCTTTTAAGACTTTCCCTTTATCGGCATTCGCAGAGAAAAAAATTATGGGCGTATCGCATGTCTTGCTAAGCTCTTTGTAAACTTCTGTTCCCGGTTTGCCGGGAAGTGTAACGTCCAGCAGAATCGCATGGGGATTGCATTCTAAAACTTTTTCCGGTACATTAAGACCTGTATTGTGGGTAGCTACATCGAAACCGGCATTCTCTAATATGAGGCTTACGGCTTCCAAAATATCCTTATCATCATCAATTATTAGAATTTTTTTCAAGACAGAGTGATTTAAGTAAGCAATACATCATCAATTTAGATGAGTGTTATAATGTTCAGGGCAAATTATTTACGTGTTTATACACCTTATAGTTTGCGTCTGTGTACATGTAAAAATTTAATAGTGCAAAAATTGTTTGGAGTTGCAGTGAAACGAGTGTACACTGCAATAATTAATCTTTCTTTTTTGACTGCATAAATTCCGTAGGTGTCATATTAAATTGTTTCAGAAAATTCCTGGCGAAATTACTTTGAGAGCTATAGCCAACTATGGCGGAGATCTCGTAAATTTTATATTCTCCTTCCGCCAGTAGCTCAGCTGCTTTTTTCAACCTTACAATATTAATAAGCTCAAGTGGAGTTAAGTTAGAAATTGCCTTGATCTTGCGGTAAAGGGTGATCCTGCTCATGTTCATTATACCGGCAAGATGCTCCACGTCAAGGTCTGTATCTTCAATTCTTTTTGAAATAGTTTCGTTTAATGTTTCCAGGAAACGTTCATCAGCTTTTGTATGCGCCATGCTTTTTATGTGCACAAGCGGCGAGCTCGCAAAAAATTCCCGCAGGATATTCCTGTTGGCCAGCAGGCTGGATATTTGCGCCAGCAGGTGTTCTTTGGAAAACGGCTTTTCAATATAGGCATCTGCTCCCAGTTCAAGCCCTTCCACCTTTGATTGTATGGTATTTTTAGCCGTGAGTAGTATCACCGGTATGTGGCTGTAGTCGAAGTTTGATTTTATTATTTTGCATAATTCAAAGCCATCCATCTCCGGCATCATTATATCGCATATAATTAATTGTACCGCCTCATTATTTAAAAATTCCAATGCGTCTTTCGCATTTTCTGTTTTAAGGATGGAATATTTATCATTTAAAATCCTTTCGAGAAAATCAAGTATTTCCTCTTCGTCGTCAACAAGTAGAATTAGTGGAAGCATAGTTTTTGTTTATTATCATCAACTCACTGTCGCGCTTACCCTGCTCTCATGTTCATGCTTGAGAGGTAAGGTTAGGACAAATGTATTTACCGCTTTCTTATTAAATTTCATGTACAGTTTCCCTGTTTGCAACTCTGCTAAAGATCTTGCAAGCGTGAGCCCGATACCCGTGCCTTTTTGGTTGCGTGTTTCTTTTAATCGCTGGAAGGGTTTAAAAATTATTTCTTCCTGGTCGGGTGATAATATATATCCGTCGTTCTCAAACTCAATAGTGAAGGTGCCGGTATTTTTTTCCAGGGGGCATAGCCTGATGGTTACTTTTTTATCCGCATATTTTACTGCGTTACTTACCAGGTTACTAAAAATTTTTCTTAACGCTTCTCCATCCGCGTAGGCGGTAATATCATTGGCAGGAATAATAACATTGTAATCAAGCTTTCTTTTTCTTGCCATTATCTTAAAGCTCAGGCTGGTTTCCCTTAGTATTTCCGTCACGTTCACTTTTGTAAAATAAAGGCTGAAGCCTTTGATTTCTGTTTGCCTGAAATCCAACAATTGTGATACAAGATTCATAAGCCTGTTCGTGTTCCTGTCAAGGCATGCGATGTCTTCTTTTATGTCAGGCGTATCAAATTCTTTTTCCATTAAATTTTCGACCGGCCCTTTTATAAGTGTAAGAGGTGTCTTTATTTCATGCACAACATTAGTAAAGAACTCAATTTTACTTTCATAGATTTCTTTCTCCTTTTTATTTTGTTGCCTTTTATGATAGTTAGTCAAAAGATAATAGAAGAGAAGAATAGCGAGGACGGCGTATAAAAGATATGCCCAGCCTGTTGCCCAAAATGGCGGAAGAATTTCAATGATTAACGTCTTTTCATTGCTCCACACACCATTTGTATTTGCTTTAAGTTTAAATACATACTTAGCCGGCGACAGGTTCGTAAAATATACTTTGCGGTTTGCATTGATAGCAGTCCATGATTTATCCAGCCCGTCCAGTTTGTATGAATAGCTTGTCATTTCAGGAGCTATATAGCTTAATGCAGCAAAATCAATACTCACAGAGGATTGGTAATAGGGCAACGTAATTTTATCAGTATAAATAATTGACTTTTTTAGCCTTGAGCTGTCACTCACAGTGAGCTCTTTATTGAAAACCTGGAAGCCTGTTACATACACCGGTGGCACAAAGCTTCTTTGTGAAAAATCACCCGGCATAAAAGAGATCATGCCTTTCACACTCCCGAAATATAACCTGCCATCTTCATCTTTGTATCCCGAATGATAATTAAACTGATCGTTAAGTAATCCGTTGTCCCTTGTGTAAACTGAAATATTTTTAAAGCCAGGTTTGAAATTGACCAACCCTCTTGAAGTACTTGCCCAAAGACTTTTGTTATTGTCCTCCAAAACTTTAAAAATAAAGTTGGCCGGCAATCCATCTTTCACTGTATGGGAAATGAAATTTTTTCTGTCACTGCTTAGTTCACAAATGCCGCCGCCTTCGGTAGAAAACCAAATGACATTTTCACTGTCTTCATAAACATCATTGACGGCATCATTCGATAAGCTATTCTTGTTGCGCGGCTCATTTTGCAAATGTCCCTTAAGATGCTTTACAGGATCAAACCAGTAAACGCCCTGGTTATTTGTGCCTGCCCATATTACTTTATTATGGTCTTCTATCAAGCTGGTAATTAAACAATTTCCAGGCATGTCAGCTCTCGTAAATTCATTTGTTTTATGGCTATAGCTGTACAAACCATTGCTGGTGCCAATAAGGATATCGCCATGCGAAGTGCGAAGAAAGCAAAGAGTGAAATTGCTTTTTAAATCTTGTTCTCCCGGCCCTGCCATAAAGTGTTTTTTTATTTTGCCGGTCTTTATATCCATGATATCTATGCCGTGTTCAAAAGTACCTATCCAAAGATCATCGTCATCTGCAAGCAGGCCATGAATATTTGAATAAGCTATACTTGTTTGTTCGCCCGTAGGTTTAAAATGGACAAGTGTGTTTGAATTATTTTTTATCTCGTTCAATCCGCCATCTTCTGTGCCTATCCATAAATCACCGTATTTATCTTTGCAAATTTCCCGCACTGCATTGCCGCTGATATTATTCTCTGTATTGCCTGGTAAATATTTTCTAAAAACAGCATTTTGTTTAGCATAATAATTAATGCCTCCAAAAAAAGTTCCCGCCCAGATGCTTCCTTCTACATCTTTGCATAATGCATAAACTGCATTATCATTAAGTGAGTAAGGATCATCAAATTTCTTTTTAAGATTTGTAAAAATTCCTGTATCGGTGTGGTATATGAAAATCCCGGATTCGGTGGCAAACCAATATTCGTTTTCAGCATTTTGCAAAATATCACGAAGAAAAATAGTTGTGTGATCCGGGTTGTACGTAAGAATATCTTTGTAGGTAGAAGAAGGAATATCGAACAATTTCAAACCCTGGCTGGTAGTGCCGACAAAAATAGAATTGTTGTCACCTGCATGAATTTTTTGTATCCACCTGGAAGCAGGAATTGTTGAATGTGAAAAGACATCGAAGCTGGCAAATGTACCCGTACCGGCATCAAATTTTTCCAGCGTTCCATTGATTGTTCCGGCCCATATATCTCCTGTTTTTGATAAGCAAACAGATGATGCATAAAAGTATGCCGTTGGGTTGAATTGCTGTACAGTGCTTGTTTGTAAATTATACCTGCATAGCGTGTTTGAAGATATAAACCACATTTGGCCATGCCTGTCAAAAGTCATATCATAAACATTCGGCAGGGAATCTATCACCGGTTCAAGACATTCTTTTTGAGGGTTATACTTATACAATCCACCCTGGGCGCCAATCCATAATACCCCATCTTTCTCAGGTAATATGCTGAATATATAATCCGTAGAAAGATTCTTTTTGTTTTCAATATTATCTATATGAAATACTTTGAAGTGAAACCCGTCAAAACGATCCAGCCCGTCTTTAGTAGCAAACCACATAAAGCCTTTTGAATCTTGCTTTACAAAAAAAACTGTGTTGTTGGAAAGGCCATTTTCTACCTGGAAATGCTTGAAGTAATAAGGCTGGGCGTCTGTGGTAACGATGACGAAAAAAAATATTACATACCATAATGTTTTGGATGCAAAACAGCTTGCGATATGCTTGTGCGAAATAAAAAAGTGCATACGAATAAGCAGGTAATTTTTAGCAAT
Organism: Ginsengibacter sp.; assembly: GCA_039931355.1. GTDB lineage: Bacteria > Bacteroidota > Bacteroidia > Chitinophagales > Chitinophagaceae > Ginsengibacter. The sequence goes on along the minus strand of JBDTSD010000062.1, from coordinate 12,120 downwards.
CAGGACTGATGATTCAATCAATCTTTCATTCCGAAAGTTATAAATAAAATATAACAGCGGGCTATAATTCTATTAATACTATCAGCAAATCATTGCTTTGTTTTTATGTAGATCTGTTAAAGGAATTGTAACATATCGTTAAAGTTTAGATACTCATTGAATAAAGCAAGTGCCATATTATGGCTTTCTTCACACTTGGAATGATTGCTTAAATAACGACTACGATTGCGTAACAGGCTCGCTGCAACAAATACTTATTTTTTTGGTTCTGAAAGCAATGATTGCTCAATGTTGAAATATTAACATGCACACATTTTCTTATGAAATATTTATTACAAACTAAAACTTCCATTATGAATAATTGCCAGCAAAAACCTGCCGGTAGATTTTACAAGGGGCTGCATCACAAACGGCCCTTGCCTAATTTCCTGCGGAAAGGTCTTTTTCTTTCTTTGTTCGCGCTTTTTACTTTATTGGGTAAGGCACAGGTTATTACGGGAATAGTTTCCGATTCCTCAGGGCAGCCATTGCAGGCTGTAACAGTTATTGCAGACCATTCTAAAAAAGGAGTACTAACTGACCAGGATGGAGCGTTTTCCTTACCTGTAACAAGTGCTGACAAAAGAATTACTTTTTCAATTGTTGGAATGAAACCAGTTACCCAATCTATAAGTGACCGTACATCCTTCAACGTTAGTTTGGTTCCTGATAACACCAACCTGAATGAAGTGGTGGTGGTTGGTTATGGTACGCAAAAAAAGGGGTCATTAACAGGCGCTATATCCACCGTTACAGCAAAGGACATTGACAGAGTGCATGGTGGCTCTACGGTAAGCACTACGCTGGCGGGTAAATTACCGGGTGTAACCTTTCGCCAGGGTGAAGGAAGGCCTGGGGCTTCGGCTGCAATCCAGATACGCAATATGGGAACTCCACTGTATGTAATAGATGGAATTCAGCAGGATGAGGGACAGTTTAACATGCTGGCGCCTAACGATATAGAAAGTATTACTGTACTGAAAGACGCTTCAGCAGCTATTTATGGCGTACGTGGCGGTAATGGAGTGGTGCTGGTATCTACCAAGAAAGGACAAACAGGACGCAATAATATAAGTGTAGACGCTTTTTCCGGATGGCAAAGCTTCTTTCGCTTTCCAAAAGTGGTAACAAGTACACCTGATTTTTTATACTATAAAGCAGATGCGCAAATAAATTCCGGTGGTTTTACTTACGATCCCGCAACACAAAAATTAGTTCCCAATACTGCCATCAGCCAACAAATATTAGATGATGCAAAAGCAGGTACCGATCCTCAATATAGGAGCTTTGACTGGAGAGATTATGTGTTAAGCAACAATGGCGCGCCACTGAACTCGATAAATGTGAATATAAGTGGCGGCTCTGATAAAGTGAGTTATTACGTTTCCGGTACTAACCTGTACCAAAACTCTGTACTTGGTAAAGAATATAATTTCAACCGTACAAACATTCAATCAAATGTCACGGCCAAATTGGCCAATGGTTTAAAGGTTGGTTTTGATATAAATGGCCGCGTGGAAACAAGGAGAAACCCGGGGGTGCCAGGTGGCGATGATTATTTTTTGGCAAGGCTTGCAGTTCTTAGAAACACCCCGCAGGAAAGACCCTATGCTAATGACAATCCTGCTTATCTAAATGACCTCGGGCCTCACCTGGAATCTAATTATGCATTTTTGAATAACAATCTCTCCGGGAAATTTCGTTCAGACTGGCGTGTGATACAAACCAATTTCCATGTGGATTGGGATATTCCATGGATAAAGGGACTAAGTGTAAGAGGTGTTGGCTCCTATTATTTTGCGGATGAGTTGGAAAATAACCAGGAATATGTGTATGATGCTTACACCTACCATCCCAACGATAGTACTTATGAAAGAACCGGCGGGGCTACCAATCCATGGCGCGACCGGGAGCAGATCAAGAATATTAATACGACACTCCAGGTGCAGGCAAGCTATAACAATAACTTTGGAAAGAGCTCAGTATCGGCTACAATAGCAGCTGAGAGAATTCAATTGCATTATTTGAGGAACTGGTTGCATGCTTCGCCACAATCGAACTTTTTGCCCCTGGTAAGCTATCCTATTATTGATCAGTACCAGGATGCTGATGCATTGCAATCACGTCTCGGTTATATAGCCCGGGCTACGTATAGTTATGATAACCGTTATTTTCTTGAATTTGCCGGAAGAAGGGATGCTTCATATTTATTCGCCCCTGGTTACAGGGTAGGATATTTTCCCGGTGGATCTATCGGCTGGAAGGTTAGCGAGGAGTCATTTTTCCAGGCATTAACAGGCAATAAAACTAATATTATTACTTCTCTGAAGTTTAGGGCTTCTTATGGTGAGCTTGGCGACGACCGCGATCCTTACAATGTGAATAATCCAATCATTCCGCCTTTTTCCTATCTGCCAGGGTATAACTACGGCACTAATGGTTCAGCCGTACTTGACGGAATAACTGTACCGGGTTCAAGAGATAAAGGAACACCTATTTTTACCGTCTCATGGTTGAAAAGTAAACTTACCGATGTAGGTGCAGATTTCATATTGCTTAATGGTAAATTATCAGGAACCTTCGATTGGTTTTACAGAAAAAGAACCGGCTTACCAGGTACAAAAAACGATGTGATAGTGCCACGGGAATTAGGGTATGATCTTGCTGCGCAAAATATCAATTCAGATGCTCAATATGGGGAAGAGGGCTCGTTGTCCTATGTCTCAAGAATTGGCCGGGTTAACTTTACAGTTGGCGGTAATTTATCTTTTACACGTTCTAAATTCCTCGACTCTTACAATCCTGTTTTTTTTAACTCACTTGATGAGTACCGTAATTCGGGAGAGAACAGGTTCACTGATAAAGATTGGGGATATATAGTAACCGGACAGTTCAGTTCGCAGGATGAAATTAATAATTACAAAGTAGATATTGATGGCCAGGGAAACAGGACCTTACTGCCCGGAGACCTGAAGTATAAAGATGTAAATGGGGATGGAAAAATAGATGGCCTTGACCAGCGCCCAATTAGTTTTGCTTATGGTGCACAACCTACCATCAATTTTGGCTTTAGCCTTTCGGCCGCTTATAACGGCTTCGATTTTCACGCTGATTTCTCCGGTGCGGCAGGTTATAGCTGGTTTCAAAACTGGGAGCAACGCTGGGCTTTCCAAAATAATGGAAACCTGAATGCGATACTTACAGATCGCTGGCACCGGGCGGATATTTATGACCCAAACAGCGCCTGGATACCTGGAAAATACCCAGCCAACAGGTACAATCCCCAATTCAGTCATAGTGACTATGAAGTCGCTGGCAACAGAAATTCTACCTTTTGGGTACACAATGTTTCTTACCTGAGAGCTAGAACCATAGAATTGGGTTATGCTATACCAGCATCTATTTTAGAAAGGGCAAAAATACAAAGAGCGAGAATTTATATCAATGCGTATGACATGTTTTCTATTGATAACCTTTCCAAATACGAGGTTGACCCTGAAGTGGTAGATGATAATGGCCTGCAGTTTCCGCAAAACAGGGTGATTAATGTGGGTATAAATCTTTCCTTATAAATTAAAATTTGAAATAAAAATAATTTCATGAAAAAGATATTATCAATAATAACACTTGCAATTTTTTTGGTTACTGGTTGGAGTTGCAAAAAAGACAGTGATTTCCTCGAGGTGCAGCCAAATACATTTTTAACCAGCGACCAGGTATTTAGCGATCCTAAATTGGTACTTTCAGTATTAGCGGATTTGTATAACCGGCAAGTGGATTTTAGCAGCTTGAATAATGGCTGGGCAAGCTTTGCCGACTTTAGCGAAAGTTTTCCATCGGAAAGTGGCAGCAGCGGCATTGTGCAAAGAACAGGCTGGGGTTATGGTTCATGGGGAGTTGATTGGTCTGGCAGCTATAACTACATACGTGATATGAATTTGTTTTTGCAAAGAGATAGTGCAGCAACAAAACTTTCCGATGCTGATAAAAAAAGATTTTATGCTGAAGGCCGTTTCCTTAGGGCTAACTTTTATTTTGAGCTCACAAAGCGCTATGGCGGTGTACCGCTGATACTACAACCGTTAAACTACGATTATAGTGGCGATACCAAATACCTGCAACTGCCACGAGCCAAAGAATCAGACATGTATGATTTTATAATAAGTGAAGCGGAAGCTATTAAGAACGATCTGCCTGCAGATTTTAATGAAAAGTCAAGGGCAAGCAAGGGTGCAGCATTAGCAATGGAAGCAAGGGCTGCCCTGTATGCCGGCTCCATAGCAAAATATGGCGCTACGACTCCGGCCGTTTCTTTGCCTGGAGGTGAAGTAGGGATTAGTGCAGGCAAGGCTGCGGGTTACTATACCATCGCATTAAGAGCCGCCCAGGAAATTATAAATGGGAATGCGGGGCCTTACAAATTATTAACAGCCGCTGGGGGAGCTTCTGCGGCTGCATTGTCCGATAATTTTGCCAACGTATTCTTACTTAAATCAAGTCCTGAATCAATATTTTATAAAGATTTTGCAACCGGTGTTACGCATGGTTTCACCACCAACGATCAGCCTTACTCATTCTCTGATGAAGGAGGAGATGCCGGCAGGCTTGATCCATCGCTTAATCTTGCCGAGCAATACGAAAAACTGGATAACACTTTTGCTCCTTTTGCAACTACTAATAACAACGGCACTCCTATTTATTATGATAATGTGCAGGATATTTTTGCCGGAAGGGATGCAAGGCTTGCGGGAACCATTCTTCTTCCCGGTGGTACATTTAAAGGGCAAACGGTAGATATTTGGGCCGGGTATGTGCTTTTAGATGGCTCCATTGTTACAAGCGATGAGGCCGGCCATCTAAAGTCTATAATTCCCGGAGGTCCCGCCGTACAGGTAGTGGGGAAAGATGGTCCTGTTAACGGTCTCGAATTTAGGACGCAGACGGGTTTTTACATTCGTAAATACCTCGACCCTACGGTCGGTTCAGGAAGAAGAGGGCAGGGGAGCACAACTGCGTTTATCCGTTACCGTTTTGGAGAAGTATTGTTGAATGCAGCAGAGGCTTCCTTTGAATTGGGGGATAATGCAACAGCAGCAATGTATTTAAATATGGTACGTGCCAGGGCAGGTCTTACCACTCCATTGACAGCAGGTGAAATTACTTTTGACCGCATCGTTCACGAGCGCAGAGTAGAGCTTGCATTTGAAGGACATTATTTCTATGACATGAAGCGTTGGAGGCTCGCTCACATTGTTTGGGACGGAACTCCCACTACCTTAAGTGATTTAAAAACTAATATTGGTTCTGCAAAACAACATAGTACACAACCATGGGGTTTGTGGCCGTATAAAACTTATTTCCCTGGAAATCCTAATGACAATAAATGGCTCTTTAAAGAGACACTTCCATCATTGGTAACGGGCGTTAACCGCTTCCTGTTTGGGAACTATTATACATTTATAGGCGATGATGTAAGAGCAGCAAATCCTCAAATAGTAAAACAACCGAACCAATAAATCATTTAATATAAATTTTCAGATCATGAAACATCTTTTTAGATATGGCTTTATTCTCACACTATTGATCACCGTGTTTTCTTGTAAAAAAGATAATTACAGTGCGCCGGGTACATTTTTAACCGGTGCACTATTGTACAATGGTGATTCCATTTATGTAGAAAGAAACCAGGTAACTTATCAAATTTATCAATATGGCTTTGGATCAGTAGGCCCAATTGGTGGTTCATTTGCGCAAGATGGTACTTTTTCCCAGGTGCTGTTTAACGGCGATTATAAATTTATTATATCTAACGGGCAGGGACCTTTTTTATGGAAACAAACTTCTTCCGGAGCACCTGACTCGCTGGCAATTTCTCTAAAAGGAAATCAAAATATAGATCTCCAGGTTACTCCTTATTATATCGTGAGGAATGCACAGTTTACTTATACAGGTTCCGATACAAGTATCACTGCCACATTCAAAGCAGATAAAATTATTACAGATCCTGCAATGGCAAAAGATATTGAAAGGGTGAGCATTTATGTAAATAAAACCCAGTTTGTGTCCGGCGGAGATAATGTGGCTCTTAATAATATGCCTGGCGGCGCTATTACCGATCCAAATAGTATAACCCTAAAGGTGAATATGGGAGGCGCTGTTCGTTCATTTGTCCCTTCGCAGAATTATGTATTTGTACGTGTCGGGATCAAGATAGTTGGTGTGGAAGACATGATATTTTCACCATTAAAAATGGTTACTTTTTAATCAGAGTCTGCAAGACGCACCTTACCTTGGGCCCTGGAATGAGTCTTTGCTGTCGGTACCAATTTTAAAACAACACTGCTTCCGGGTAAAGATTGTTTCATAACAGCCTGGAGTGTTGGCTTTTTGTTCAAATCCACGTCAGGGGCATAATATCTCTAAAATGAAAAGACTACTATTATTTTGTCCGTTAATATTTACGATCTTATGTTCATATGCGCAGGGTTCATGGAAAATTGCCGGTGGAAAAATAATTTCCCCCTGGGCAGATAGCGTTAATCCTGAAAAGGTGCTTCCTGACTATCCCCGTCCGCTAATGCAAAGAAACGACTGGCAAAACCTCAATGGCCTTTGGCAATATTCTATAGTTCCCGTATCAGGTGATCAAAGCATTCCCAATGTTTTCCAGGGAAATATTCTTGTTCCATTTGCGGTAGAGTCTGCCTTATCCGGTGTTGGTAAAACGGTTGGGAAAGACAGCATCCTATGGTATCAAACAACTATAAATACTCCTTCCAAACTAAAGAATAAAAAAGTACTTCTTCATTTTGGTGCAGTTGACTGGCGAAGCGAGATATACATTAACGGAAATAAAATTGCCTCGCATGAAGGTGGCTATGATCCGTTTACCATTGATATTACTAATGCATTAAATAAGGGATCGAAACAGCGTTTAGCCGTTCGGGTTTGGGATCCTACTGACGAAGGCCCGCAGCCTCATGGAAAGCAAGTAGTAAATCCGAGGGGTATTTGGTACACGCCCGTGACCGGTATATGGCAAACCGTTTGGATGGAGACGGTGCCTGATACCTATATCGCATATATAAAGCAAACACCTGATCTCGATAATAAAACACTCACTGTAAATACGTCGGTTCAAAACCTGCAAGCCGGTGACGAGATAAATATTTCAGCGTGGAAAGGCAGTGAAAAAATTGCAGAAAAAAGCGGCCCGGATACTTCGGTTGCGCTTTCAATTGCTGATCCTGAAACATGGTCACCTTCGCATCCTTTTTTATACGATCTAAAACTAACGGTGATGCGTAAAGGCAAAGTGATAGATGAAATAAAAAGTTATTTTGCCATGCGTAAAATTTCTATAGCGCCCGATAAGAATGGTATTCAAAAAATGATGTTGAATAATGCATTTTTATTTGAATTCGGCCCGCTTGACCAGGGTTGGTGGCCTGATGGCTTATACACCGCCCCAACCGATGCCGCTTTAAAATTCGATATAGAAAAAACCAAAGAGATGGGCTTCAACATGATTCGTAAGCACATAAAAGTTGAGCCCGCTCGCTGGTATTATTACTGCGACATGCTGGGAATGCTGGTGTGGCAGGATATGCCAAGCGGGGATCTTGGAAATCATTGGGAGAACAGGCCCGGCGTACTCGGCCGGGCAACAGACAGGGAGCGTACACCTGAAAGTGAAGGCTATTATCGCAAAGAATGGAACGCAATTATTGACGCACTCTATAATTATCCATGCATTGTAGTATGGACGCCTTTCAACGAAGCCTGGGGCCAGTTTAAAACAGTTGAGATTACCAACTGGACAAAGCAAAAAGACCCTTCCCGGCTTGTAAATAGTGCAAGCGGTGGTAATTTTTATCCCGTTGGTGATATTGAAGACCTGCATAATTATCCGGATCCTGCGATGCCAAGGCCTGATGTTTTCGGCGCAAAGAAAGCGTTGGTACTCGGGGAATTTGGCGGTCTCGGCTTACCACTTGACGGGCATACATGGCAGGAAAAAAGCTGGGGATACCAAAGTTTCAAAAGCAACGATAGTTTGTTCATGCGCTACAATACTTTAATTGATAAACTGGAAGAACTTATTCCGCAGGGCTTATCAGCCGCGGTATATACACAGACAACAGATGTAGAAGGTGAGGTAAATGGCTTTATGACTTATGACAGAAAAGTGATGAAAATGCCTTTGGATAAATTGCGGAAGGCAAACGAAAAATTATATAATGTGCTGGATTAACCTATAAGGTTTTTAAAACCTTATAGGTTGTATAGACAATAATGAAGGTGCCGCTGGAGTAAGTTGCGGAAGCCAAATGAAAATTTATATAATCTACCGGAGCATATGAGCGCATTAAAATGATCAGCATTTATGACCCCTGACACCTAAAATTTTTTATATCATAATGAGGTTTGCAATTTTCAAAATTATTTTTTTCTTAATCATAAACATAACGGATTGTTATAGCCAAAAAAATGAAAGCAATATCCCTGAAAACCACATTGCCCCGGCACCTTTATTTCGGGATCCCGTAACCGAGGGGTTAGCAACAGGGACAAGCCATTTGATTTTTGGCTCACGGAGCCGGAGTGAAGGTAGGTGTTGAGTTGATAAGTAATAAGTTGATTAGTGATAGATTGATAAGAATGTGGTGAAAGTTATAATTTGAAAAGGAAAAACATTTAATAAATGAAACGATTTTATAATAATATAGCTTATACATCACGGCCCCTCTCCTTCGGAGAGGGGGTTGGGGGTGAGGTCCCTAATACTCTCCTTCCCTCCCCTCTGAAGAGCGGTTGGGGCAAGGCCTTTCTATGCATCATACTTCTTTTTTCCCAATCTCTTCATGCACAAAACAATGCCTTAAAAGTAACACTCCTTCAAAGGCCTTCTAAAATTTCCATCAACAAATATTACACAAGCAATAAGCCACCTTTGGAGCCTTTAAGTTTTATAAAACTTCCCGTTGGTACAATAAAGCCGCAAGGATGGATTTTAAAATATTTAGAATTACAAAGAGATGGCTTAACCGGAAAACTTGGTGAAATAAGTGCGTGGCTCGATAAAAAGAATAACGCATGGTTTAGCGGTAACGGGCAAGGCGATCATGGTTGGGAAGAAGTGCCATATTGGTTAAAGGGATACGGTGATCTTGGTTATATTTTAAAAGATGAAAAAATTATTGCTGAAACGAAATTGTGGTTGAATAAAGTTTTTGAAAGCCAGCGCCCGGATGGTTTCTTCGGGCCAGGAAAAGTTGAAAGAAATCAACAGGATCAAATTGTGAAGATACCTGATCTCTGGCCTAACATGCTTATGCTTTGGTGCCTGCAATCTTATTATGAATATAGCAACGATGCAAGAGTAATACCATTTATGGGAAAATACTTTAAATGGCAAGCAACCGTGCCCGATAGCCTTCTTCTCAGGACATATTGGGAGAACAGCCGCGGTGGCGATAATCTTTACAGCGTTTATTGGCTATACGATCATACAGGACAAAAATGGCTGCTCGATCTTGGAAATAAAATTCACAACAATACCGCTAACTGGCAGCAGGCAAATAATTTACCCAACTGGCATAACGTAAATGTTGCGCAATCTTTCAGGGAGCCTGCTACTTACTATTTGCAGACAAAGGACACGAATAATTTAAAGGCAACTTATAATGATTTTTATTTGATAAGAAATATGTATGGGCAAGTGCCGGGAGGTATGTTCGGCGCAGACGAAAACGCAAGGAGGGGATTCGATGACCCGAGGCAGGCGGTGGAAACTTGCGGCATGGTAGAGCAGATGGCATCTGATGAAATACTTACCGGCATTACGGGGGATCCCATGTGGGCCGATAATTGTGAAGATGTTGCATTCAATACTTACCCTGCAGCAGTGATGCCCGACTTTAAAGGCTTGCGATATTTAACGGCGCCAAATATGGTAATAAGTGACAGCAAAGACCATGCGCCTGGTATTCAAAACGAAGGCCCTTTCCTTATGATGAATCCCTTTAGCAGCCGTTGTTGCCAGCATAATCACGCACAGGGCTGGCCGTATTACGAAGAACATCTGTGGATGGCAACGCCGGACAATGGTATTGCTGCAATGTTATATAACAGCAGCGAGTTGACGGCAAAGGTAGGCGAGCGTTCAGGCCACACCGTTAGTTTAAAACAAATTACTAATTATCCTTTTGATGAAAATATAAAAATCGAAGTGAGTACTTCGTCCATTGTTAGTTTTCCTCTCTACCTGCGTATTCCAGGATGGTGTGATAATGCTTCGGTTTCAATAAATGGTAACCCAATTGATGCAAATGCAAAGGCTGGCTCTTACATACGCCTGGAAAACAAATGGAAACAGGGAGACGTGATTGAATTGAAGCTGCCTATGAAACTAACCATACAGGAATGGACAAAAAATATGAATAGTGTAAGCGTTAATTATGGGCCACTTACTTTCTCTTTAAAGATTGATGAATCTTATAAATTAATGGATAGTAAAGCATCAGCAATTGGTGATTCAAAATGGCAGGCAGATGCAGATCAAAGCAAATGGCCGGCTTACGAAATTTACCCGGCAAGCATGTGGAACTATGGGCTGGCATTAAGTGATAAGCCTGCAGCTGACCAGTTTGAGATCATAAAAAAGCCATGGCCGAAAAATGATTTTCCTTTTACCCAGGATGCTGTACCAATTGAATTAAAAGCCAAGGGGAAACTTATTCCTTCGTGGACCCTTGACAAATATGGTTTGTGTGAAACTTTACCGCAAAGCCCGGTGAGCGTGAATACACCGGAAAAAACAATTGAGTTAATACCGATGGGTGCCGCTCGGCTTCGCATATCATCATTCCCGGTTGTAAATTAAAAGTTGACTTAGGATGACAATTAAATTACTAATAGAATTTAAACCCTGCCTTACGAAGGTCCAGTTCCCTCTCCCCCTGGGGAGAGGGGTTGGGGTGAGGGGTGACTTTTCTCATAAGCAGTCGTTTAGTGAGAGGGAAGATATATGTTCTGGCGCTTATTCTTAAGCAGCAGATGATCTTCCCTCATTTTTTTTAAACAGTAAAAAACTTAGCAGTTCATGAAACAGGAAAACAAAAAATATTTCGGCATGAAGAAAATTCTTATCGCAGTTATTACAATAATAAGCCTTACTAACGGTAACGCGTATGCTCAGAAAGAGAGAGAGGTTTGGAGTAAGGATAAAGCCAATGAATGGTATGCAAAGCAGGGATGGGTGCGTGGCTGCAACTTTATTCCCAGCACAGCAATTAACCAGTTGGAAATGTGGCAAAAGGAAACTTTTGATCCTGCGACTATTGACCGTGAGTTTGGCTATGCCGAAGGAATAGGTTTGAATGCAATGCGTGTGTTTCTTCATCATGTAGCATGGGAAGTTGACCCAACAGGCTTTAAGGGCAGGATGAAGCAATACCTTACTATAGCAGACAAGCATCATATAAAAACCATGTTTGTTTTTTTTGATGATTGCTGGGATGAAAATTATGCAGCCGGAAAACAGCGTGCGCCGAAGCCCGGCATTCATAATTCAGGTTGGATAAGAGATCCGGGAAAGTTGGTTTATGATAAGCCGGCTGTGATGGGAGTATTAGAAAAATATGTAAAAGATGTATTAACTACTTTTAAAAATGATAAAAGAATCTTGCTTTGGGACGTGTACAATGAGCCCGGCAACAGTGGTTACGGAAGCAAGAGCCTGTTTTTATTATCAGAAATTTTTAAATGGGGCAGGGAGATCAATCCTGATCAGCCACTATCTGCAGGCGTTTGGGCTAAAGAGCTTACGGATCTGAACACTTTTCAACTGGCAAATTCCGATGTGATTACCTATCACAATTATAGCAACGAAGTAGAACACGCATTGGTAATTGACACACTAAAAAATTATGGCCGCCCAATGATATGCACAGAATACATGGCAAGAACACGTGGCAGCATGTTCAAGAACATAATGCCGTTGCTGAAGGAAAATAGCGTTGGCGCTATCAACTGGGGATTTGTTTCAGGTAAAACAAATACAATCTATGCATGGGATAC
>JBDTSD010000061.1:0-22202 GCA_039931355.1 Ginsengibacter sp. | reverse complement strand
TTAAAAGGGAAAGAAATTATTTTAAAGCCTCAATCTTTTTTACAAAGTTTGATTTTGGTTGTGCACCTACTAATTTATCTACCACTTTGCCATCTTTTACAAAAAGTATTGCGGGTATGCTGGTAATGCCATAGTTAATGCTTAATTGTGGATTCTGATCTACGTTCACCTTACCGATATTTACAGAGCCATCATATTCTTTAGAAAGTTCTTCAACCACAGGGCCTATTGCGCGACATGGGCCACACCATTCTGCCCAAAAATCTATCATAGTAAGTTTCTCTGAATCAAGCACTTTTTCTTTGAAGTTTGCATCTGTGTATTCTGTTGCCATAATTGAAATATTTATTATTATTTATTTATTGCCGTTTAAATAGCAAAATTACATCCAATAAGCATAGCATGTTGAATTGGCATATCCACACTATGTTAATTCCACCATAACATCCAGTTCTGGCTTTTGTTGTAAGTATTTAGCCATTTCGTCATTCATTTCAAAACCTTTTTCCATTGCATACATAGCGAATTTCATTTTAGTATTGGGCTCGTTAATGCAAAACTTTAGGCTTGATTTACCGGGGTATTGTTGCACGTTTTCTTCGATGAACTCGATAAATTCCGCGGTAATATATTTAGGATGCGTTTCGATCTGCAGTTTTTTTGTGCAGGCTTTCATTAAAGATTCCAACAGGGTAATGCCGGTCACTTTAAATTCAAATCTTTCATAGCGTTGGCGGAAGCTGCCGGTTAAAAATATCACCATTCCGGCCTCGAGATAATTGCTAAATTTTACATAATCATCGCTCCAGAGCGTGAGTTCCATTTTTGCTGAATAATCTTCTATATAAAACACGCCGTATTTATTCCCGTTCTTGGAGATGCGGTGCTGCGCTTCTGCCACCAGGCCACCGATGCGGAATGTACGGCCCGGGTTGGGATGAAGGTTCACCGCTTCTTTAAATTCATTAAACTCTGCAATATTGGTGAGCCCGTAATACTTTATCTGGAAAGTATAATTATCCAGCGGATGCCCGCTCATGTACATGCCTGTTACTTCCTTTTCGTAATCCAACAATTTTATAAGAGGCCACGGCTCACACGGCGGCAGGGTAGGAGGCACTACTTCGGCCATTTGAAGATCGCCAAATAGCGTGTTGGTATTGCTGGTAAGCTGTGCCTGGTATTGGTTGCCAAACCTGATTATTTTTTCAAGGCTGTTTACCTGTTCTCCCGGAGCAGTAAAGAAATATTGTGCACGATGCCATTCTTTAAAGCAATCAAAAGCGCCGGCATAAGCAAGGCTTTCAAGAGATTTTTTATTTACTGTTCTTTGATTGGCTCTTTTAATAAGATCAAAAATAGAGCTGAAGGGGCCATGTTTAGTTCTCTCTTCAATAACCGCTTCCATGGCGGCATCGCCTACGCCCTTCATGCCACTGAACCCGAAGCGTATCTCTCCTTTTTTATTTACGGCAAAACCTTTTTGTGATTCATTAATATCCGGCCCTAAAACAGTCAATCCCATTCTTTTGCACTCCTCCATAAAGAAGGTTATTTTTTCAATGGAGCCAGCATGGTTAAGTACAGCGGCCATATATTCACTTGGATAATGTGCCTTAAGATATGCAGTTTGATAAGCAACCAATGCATAACACGTGGAATGCGATTTATTAAAAGCGTATTGGGCAAATGATTCCCAATCCGTCCATATTTTTTCTAACTTAGGTACAGGATGATTGTTCTTTTTTGCGCCTTCAATAAATTGCTCTTTCATTTTATCAAGCACTATGCGTTGCTTTTTACCCATGGCTTTTCGGAGCACATCGGCATCGCCTTTACTAAAGCCGGCAATTTTTTGAGAGAGCAGCATCACCTGTTCCTGGTAAACGGTAATGCCATAGGTATCTTTTAAAATCTCTTCCATTTCAGGAAGATCATAATGGATTTCCTGGCGTCCATGTTTTCTTTCCACATAATCCGGGATATAAGCCATGGGGCCGGGCCTAAACAGCGCATTCATTGCAATAAGGTCATCAAACTTATCTGGTTTGAGGTCTCTCAAATATTTTTGCATGCCATTACTTTCAAACTGGAAAGTACCGTTGGTATCAGCACGCTGGTAAAGCTTGTATGTATCTTCATCATCAAGTGGCAAGCCATCAAGGTCAATCGTTACGCCGTGATTTTGTTTTATTAAATGTAAAGCGGTCTTTAAAATGCTCAGTGTTTTTAACCCCAGGAAATCCATCTTCAATACGCCTGCACTTTCGATATTGTTACCATCAATCTGCGTCAGCCACAGGTCAGAGTCTTTGGACGACGCAACAGGAATAAGGTCCATCAGGTCGCTGGGTGCAATGATGATTGCGGAAGCATGTATGCCGGTATTCCGCACAGAGCCTTCAAGTATCTCCGCTTCGTGCAAGACTTTACTTCGCATATCATCACCGTTATAAATATCCCGCAGCTTTTTTATGTTGTCAATATCTTCACTGCCTACGCCCTCTTCCGTCAATGATTTTAATCCTGTAAGAGGAGCTTTCAAAACCCTTCTTAAAGATGTGCCCGGCCTGTCAGGAATTAGCTTGGCCAACACATTACTTTCTGCTAAAGGCAAATCCATCACGCGGGCGACATCTTTAATGCTCATTTTTGCAGCCATGGTACCGTAAGTAATAATCTGTGCTACCTGGTTTTTACCATACTTATCTACCACGTAATTCAACACCTTCTGTCTTCCTTCATCATCAAAATCGGTATCTATATCGGGCATTGTTTTTCGATCCGGATTTAAAAATCTTTCGAAAAGCAAATCATATTTTATAGGATCAATATTGGTGATGCCAATGCAGTAAGCTACCACCGAACCTGCAGCTGAGCCTCTTCCGGGCCCAACAAATACGCCCATCTTTTTGCCTGCAATAATAAAATCACTAACAATTAAAAAGTACCCGGCAAAGCCCATTGTTTTAATGGTAAACAATTCGAAGTTGATGCGCTCTTCTATTTTAGGCGTCATTTCTGTGTACCTTTTTTTGGCGCCTGTCCATGTCAGGTGTTCGAGGTAAGCTTCCTGGCTTTCGAATTCTTTTGGTACGGTGAAGTGAGGTAAAAGAATATCCCTTTTAAGATCAAGCACTTCAACTTTATCTATTATTTCATTGGTATTATCCAATGCATGTTGCAGGTCATCGAAAGTGGTAGTCATCTCCGAAGTATTCTTCAGATAGAACTGGTTATTCGGAAAGGCAAAGCGTTTATTCTTGACCGATATGTCGTCATCTGTAAATTCACTCAGCTTGGTAGTGGCTTGTTTTTCACCGGTATTGATGCATAGTAAAATATCATGCGCATTGGAATCATTTTGATCTACATAATGTGAATCATTGCTCGCGATGACGTTCACATTATATTTTTTAGCAAATTTCAAGAGCACTTTATTCACTTTTTCCTGGTCTGGAATTCCATGCCTTTGCAGTTCTACATAATAATCTTTTTGAAAAATATTGAGCCACCATTTGAATTCATTCTCGGCCTCGGCCTCGCCTTTCTTTAAAATGATTTGCGGAACTAATGCACCGAGGCAACACGTGGTTGCAATTAGTCCTTCATGATGCTTATGAATTAATTCTTTATCAATGCGCGGATATTTGGAATACATTCCTTCGATATATCCAAGCGAAGTAAGCTTCACAAGATTCTTGTAACCTGTGGCATTTTTCGCCAATAATATCTGGTGGTGACGGGGATCTTTTTGTTCTTTGGTAAATTGTTTTTGATGCCTGTTTTCTGTGATATAAAATTCACAGCCCACGATAGGTTTCACTTTTAAGGATCCATCATCATTCTTTAAAGTATGCGCATGCTTTACAAATTCAAATACGCCAAACATATTTCCATGATCAGAAATTGCAAGAGCGGGCATGCCATCTGCGATAGCTTTATTATACAGTGCTTTGATGGATGCGGCTCCATCGAGCAGCGAAAATTGCGTGTGTACGTGCAGGTGAGAAAACTTCATTGGCGGGATAAAAATCTAAGCTGCAAATATCGTAAAAAGAGGGGAGGAGGGTATTGGCCGTTTTCCACAAAAGGTTAATATGTGAAGACTATGTACGAAGTACAATTGTTGGACGCATGATGTATGTAACATCGTACGTCGTACATTTTACATCGTGCATTTATTCATATAACGACTCAGATTTTATTTAATTTAAAGTTTGTCATTTTAAGCCATGAACCCTACCTTCGCTTTGCTTGAGAAAATAACTTTTAATTTTTATCGTTTATAAAGAAATATTTACCTGCAACATTTATTTATTGAAATTTGATTCGGTTCAAAAATTGAACTAAGCGGAAATATTTTTTTAAACGAAAACCATCAATCCATTATGAAGAAACTCACAGCGTTTTGTATCCTGCTGTTTTTTGCAGGCACTGTGGAACAAGCAACCGCGCAAACAAGTATTAACAACATCAGGATTACATCTGAAGTTGAACCATCGTCCCTGGCTTTTATTGACGGCATTTCCTTTACACCTGACGGTATATTACAAACAACTGAAAGCGGCGGTACCAAAAGTATAAAAGCAATACCTGCTCCTGTAGTTGCTGCTAAGAGCGATGTGGTTGAAAATGACAATTCATCTTCGCTGATTGAAAAGATTTCAGCGCTGCAATTTAAGTATGCTATGATGATAGATGTGGATGTTGAATCTTTAAAAAATATTTCTCTCTTAGGCTTTATTGACGAATGGTTTGGCACCCGCTACCGCCTGGGTGGTACTACAAAGCGTGGTATAGATTGCAGCGCATTAACCGGGAGCCTTTTAATGGCAGTATATGGTTTTGCTCTTCCGAGAACTGCCCGCCAGCAGTATAAGGCTACTGAGCATATTGACAAAGAAGACCTGAAAGAAGGCGACCTCGTATTCTTCAATACGCATGGCGGTGTATCTCACGTGGGATTGTATCTTGAAAATAATTATTTTGTTCATGCATCTTCAAGCCAGGGTGTTACCGTCAGTTGCCTGGAAGATCCATATTATGCTAAAAGATTTATTTGTGGAGGCAGAGCAGAGGTGCATTGCAACTAAGTATTAACTATTTTTTTTAAAATATTATTAATGGAAATTGGAAACAGTTTCCATTTTTATTTTGAAGTCAATTTTTTAGCATATTTCCAGTGCCGTGATTTCCCTTCAGTAAGCCATTCCATGGTTGTAGAGATTCGCTTGTTTTTTGTTTCGTCAGTCTTGGCTTCGGTTATCCATTCAAGATATTCATACTTATGAGATGGGCTAAAAGCGCTGAAGGCGGCTAAAGCTTTTTTATTTTTATTTAATGCTTTTTGAAAGGCTTCCGGAATTTCAATTTCTTTTTTTTCTTCCTTTTTCTTTGCAGGCATTTTTACCTGGTCTTCATTTAATTTGCAGGCTTCCTTTATCAATGCTATTATCTTATTGTCGGGCGGGAGATCGGTAAGCGAAGTTATCTTTCCCAGGTGGCCCATGGCAACTTCATTTTTGCCCGTCATTTCTTTTGAATCTTTCATAAGAGCTGACTTCCAGAAACCAAATGCACAATGTTGTTTAAAGGAAGCCATGTTACACAAAGTTCCTTTGTACTCAAAAAAAGGCATACTCCATTTAATGGTTTCCACCGCATCCGGGCATGCCTTGTGTACTAATTTTCTTAAATGATGTAGGATCGGTTTTGCAAAATCGGCTGACTTTGAAATGTATGCATCAATTCTTGTGTCCTGTGTACCCATGTTTTATTTATTTTAAACAAAATAGATATTTTTTATGTAAAGTTGAAATAGCAATGCCTTTGTAAATAAATATCTCATTTCTATATATTATGAAAGGCAGTAATTATATTTACGTTTTTAAATACTGGAATTCTTCGCTCTTAATTGCAGTATCCGATCCGCAATATCATCTTCTAAGACCTCTTTTCCTCAATCCTTTATCGGTTCACTCTATTTAAAATATCTAAAAGATGATAAAGAAAATTACCTGCCTGTTATTTGTTTTTTTATTCACCAGCTTTATTTTTAATACCTGTAGTGCGCAGAATTCAATACTTGTTAATTTCGGAAGCAGCGCCTGTGACGGCACCGGAGGCCCCGCGTTTTCTTTTATTAATAATCCTCTCAGCGCTTCCCCGTCGGTACTAACAACTTGTAGCTTGTCCAATCAATTGCCGGACATATTTGCCGTGTTCATTGCCTACAATCCAAAAAACAATAAAACTTATGTGGCAGATATAAGAAGCTTTGTAGATACTAAAATATGGGTGCTTGATATGGGTTTACCCGCTAACATCAGCTGCCCGGCCATCATAAATACAACTCCTGATTATGCTTATAGCTATGTCTCTAATAATTTTGAATTTGACAACAATGGCGACCTGTGGTCTTTTTCAAATTATAACGCATCCACCGGCGTATGCAATATTGATAAGTTCGATGTGACAAATGGCACGGTTATCAATACAAGGCCTGTGCAATTTCCAGCGGGTAATTTCCCAACAAGCATTACGAGCGGTGACCTTACTATTTTGCCAAACGGACGCATGTTCGCCACGCTTGGCAGTGCACCTTCGAGGCTATACGAGATCACCAACTACAGCAGTACTACTACCAATGCAACGGCAACTTTCTTAACTGCGCTTCCGCAAAATTGCTATGGCATTGCCTATCTCAATGGCCAATTGGAAATTACCGGCTCTGACTTTTCAGGCAACTGTTATTACTTTGATTATAATATTTCAACTAATATTTTGGGTGGTGTAAAAAGTTTCCAGGCTGGCCAGTTACCGATTGACAATACAAGTATTACTCCCTCACTTGGAGTTACAATGCAGTTGCTTAATGCTACTAAAATAAATCAAAACACTGCAGACCTCACCTACGAGATTTATGTAAAAAGCTTAGGGAACGTTGCGCTCAACGATATAAATGTGTCGGATGATCTTGCCACCGTATTTGGTGCAGGAAATATATCTAATGTAAATGTGGCTTTTGTTCCAGGCGCCAATGCAGCAGGTTTTACTTTAAATCCTGCGTTTAATGGAGGCAGCAATACAGCCTTATTGGCCACGAACCAAAATCTAATAAACCAGACTTCCAGCAACACGGATTACTTTTTCAAACTTCGCTTAGGCGTACGTGTTATCAACCTGCTCCCTAAACAATATTTGACTTCTGCTGTCGCGACAGCTGCTATTGGCAATCAAAATAACCTGAGCCTGGTTAACGTATCTGATTCTTCAAACAATGGTCCCGAAACTGTTGTAGATCCTAATAACAATGGAAATGCAGGAGAGCCGGGAGAGAATGTGCCTACGCCTTTTGACTTTGCAACATTGCCGGTAAAATTTATAAGTGTAAGTGCATCAGCCATTGATAAAAATACAGCAAAAGTAAATTGGGTAGTAGCCACGCCAACTATAAACACGGATAAATTTGTGGTAGAATACAGCGCTGACGCAAGAAGGTGGAATAGTGCAGGTGTAATAAATATTGTGAATGCCAACCAGGGCAGCTACCAGTTTGTACATAACGATATTCCCGCCGGAGATTTATATTACCGCATAAAAGAAACAGACATTGATGGTGCATATGTGTATAGCAATATTGTACTGCTGCATAATAAAAACACCTCTGATAACTTTGTTATTTTTCCTAATCCTGCCAGCAGTTACATTTCTATAAGCGCTCCAAATAACATTGCTGGTAAAACAACATTAATTTTATACGATGCTCTTGGAAAAAAATTGATCTCTAAAAATATGGCTGGTACAGCCGATGAAATTAGCACGTCCATTCTGCCTAATGGAACTTATGTATTGAAAATTATAAATGATGGAAATTCTACCATTCAGAAAGTGCTGGTCATGCACGATAAATAAGGGGGAATTATAATGCATTTATAATATCTTCTGTGGTTCCTGTTTCGCCCATGCGCGGAAAAATAAGTTGTATGCTCCGGGTATGTCCCTCTTCCTTTCCATCCGTCATTGCATCCGTTGCAAAGCTGATGTTATAGGCAAGTTCACTGGCAGCCCTCGCCGTTCCTTCTACACCAATGCTGGTTGAAATACCTGCGAGCACAATACCCGTAACTGATTTCTTTTTCAACTCTTCATTGAGTGTGGTTTCGAAAAATGCATTCCATGTGTGCTTGGTGATGCAAATGTCTGCTTCGGTGATATTTATTTGATCAGTTAGTTTATTCCAATCATCGCCGGGTGGTGGTGTGGGCGGTTTTGTTTCTTTCCTGGTTTTGGTCCATGCTGCACCGTTAGGGTTTACATTTATGGCTATTATGGGTAATTCTTTTTTCCTGAATGCAGCTATTAACAGGTTTACGTTGCTTAGTACCTTATCTATAGGATGAGCCAGTGGCTGCTTTACAATTGAATTTTGCAGGTCAATAAGTATAAGTGCCGTGTTTTTATCCAGTTCGGTTATCATTTTAAAATCAAACTTTTTTTCTTTTTAGTTCCAGGTTTTTTCACCCTTTGTCATTTTGTCCATTGTTTCCTGGTAGCCTTTTTTATCAGCGTCGGAAGCAAGATCGAGGGCTTTCTTTTCCCAGGTTAAAGCTTCATCTTTTTTGCCAAGCTTGTAAAGTATATTGGCGTAGGTATCAATAAAGGCAGGATTTTCTTCATTTTTAAAACTGCGCTTGCTCCAGTCCAGCGCCTCGGTTACGCATTTCATGTCAGGGCAATTTTGAAAAACTGTCCATGCATAACTATTCAATTCTTCCGGGGAAGCCTTTGCTCCATATTTATTCATATAATCAACAATAGCAGGCTGGTAATTATCCCAGTCACCTGCATGTTGGTACCAGATCACTTTTGCTTTTGCAAGCACTTCATCTGCCTGGGCCGGATATTTTTTTGTAAGCTCACCGCTTATTTCCTTCCAGTTAATCTCGCTTTTGGGATCGTTATTAAAATGTTTGAAAACTTCTTCACGCATGATGATCGGCTGTATCGATGCCGAGGCTGCTCCATCACCAAGCACGGCATCCACTTTTGCCGGATTCTTTAACAGGATGTCAAATCCTTTGTCTTTACTTGTTTGGGTAAACTTTTGAATAAATCCTAAATTTTCTTTTGTGTAGAGATCACTTTGGGTGGCAAGATACTCGTTGGATATTGTTTTTGCATTCTCCATATCGTACGCATCAGCGGAGGCAAGCGCTACCGTCCTGAGAAACGCTTCGTCTTTTTTTCCTGCCTTATACTGGTTGAGCAGGGTATAGTATTGTGTTTCGGGATCGAGGGATTTTTTAGCAGCCGTTAAAAATTCTTCTGCAGGACTCGATCCTACAAAACGATGCACAATATTGCCATTCGCATCGAATATAAGATACGTCGGGTAGGCTCTGACGTTATACGCCTGTGCAAGATCATGGCCATCCTGGTACCAGGCTTTTACCGCATCGTTATCCTTGTCAGTGGTATCCAACTGCACCTTTACTGAAATGAATTTATCATTCATAAATTCACCTACATTTTGCAAAGGAAAAATAGCAGCACTCATATATTTACATGGACCGCACCACGTAGTAAAACAATCCATAAAAATGTATTTGTTTTCGGCTTTTGCTTTAGCCTGTATTTCTTTCCAGCTTGCTTCGTGCTGAAAATGTATGCCCGTATCCTGGGCGTGTATAAGAAGCGGAGTTACCAGTAGTGCCAGTATGATAAGTTTTTTCATGCCTGTTTTTTTAGATAAATGTTATTTTATTTCGACTATAAATTTATTGCATTTCCGGCAGAGTTCAGGAAAATGCATATCTATTATGAATAAAAAGAGCAATTATCCCCAAACACTGAATAACTTTTATCGATGATAAATCGTCGTGGTTTGTTATTTGATTAATACCGACAAAAGAGTTAAGATGCAAACAAAATCAAGCAAAGTCATCGTTTTGATGCCTAACGATAGCCACCTTGAGGTGACTTATTATTGTACAGATGGAAAATTGAAAGAAATTGAAAAAGAAAGACTCACACAGCTTTTTATTCAATTGCATGATTGCATTTGCACAATGAAAATTGAAAAATCAATTTGCAAGGAAGGAAATGAACTGGAAAAAATAGTTCAAAATAAGGTTATCAATGAAAGAGGTCATTTGTGCTGAGGCTTTTTTCAAACTTACAGATGATTTTAAGACAGATGAAGCACAAAGTGAGTAGACATTAATTACAAAATTCCTTTCAACACATCCCACACATTTTGTGCAACTATCTTATGACCTTCAGCCGTTGGGTGAATGCCATCCTGCTGGTTAAGCCTTGCATCGCCGCCAACATTTTTAAGAAGAAAGGGAACTAATGCAGTATTATTTTTCGTGGCTAATTCAGGGTAGATATTTTTAAATTGTGTTGCATATTGCTGGCCCATATTTGGTGGAATCTGCATGCCCTCCAGCATAATTTTAGCATTGGGATATTTTGCTTTCACTTTGTCAATAATGGCTTGCAGGTTTTTTTTTGTTTCTGTCAAAGGTATTCCCCGAAGCCCATCATTGCCGCCCAACTCAAGAACAAATACATCAATGGGTTGGCGCAATATCCAGTCAATACGACCATTTCCACCCGCGGAAGTTTCTCCGCTTACACCAGCATTTATTACTTTATAATTAAGCTTAAGTGAATCAATTGTATTTTGTATCAACGCTGGATATGCCTCCGTAGGATCCACTCCATAGCCTGCCGTAAGGCTGTTACCAAAAAACACAATTGTCTTTTTGTTTGCTAAAGAATCTACAGCCGCTGTCTTCTTCTCTTCCTGGTTATTAGTGTCTTTGGGATTATTATTGTTGCAACTTAATGCGAACATCAACAAAACTATTAGAACTGTGTAATATGATTTGTTCATTAAATAGTTTATAAAGTTTATGGGAGACTGTTTTTAAAATAAGAATTCAGGTAATTTTATCCATATTCCTTTTATGGGTAAAAATATCTTATAAAATTATGCCAGTTATCTTTAACCAGTATCTGCAATTAAAATGAAAACATGGACACTATTCTTAATCTTCATGAAGTAAGTAAGATATATAAAAGCGGCAACAGAGAACTCACCGTCCTGGATAAAGTAAGTTTTTCAATTGAGGCAGGTTCTACCATGTCTATCATAGGTCCTTCAGGTAGTGGCAAAACAACTTTGCTGGGTCTGTGTGCCGGCCTCGATAGGGCCTCTTCAGGAAGTGTATCATTACAAAATACCCACCTGGAAAATTTAAACGAAGATCAGCTTGCCGCTGTTAGAAATAAATATGTTGGTTTTATTTTTCAAAATTTTCAATTGATGCCAACACTTACTGCTGTGGAAAATGTGATGGTGCCGCTTGAACTCCGCGGTGAAAAAAAAGTGCGGGCAAGGTCCATGGAACTTCTTGATAAAGTAGGCCTCGCAGATCGCAGTCATCATTATCCTGCACAGCTTAGTGGCGGAGAGCAACAGCGTGTATCCATTGCCAGGGCGTTCTCTAATAAACCATTGATTTTATTTGCCGACGAGCCTACTGGCAATCTCGATGCAGAAACAGGCGCCATCATAGAGCGGCTTATTTTTGACCTGAATACAGAAGCCGGTACTACGCTAATTTTGGTAACACACGATGCTGAACTTGCCGGGAAAACAGAACGCATCGTTCAATTAAAAGGCGGTAAAGTAGTTGCTGATAGACTAACGTTTGCTGTTGTATAGCGGGTAGACTCAGCAAGGCCGAAGTGCCTTCTAAACCTGGGCGCATCTCTGCACCATAGGATAGTATAAATAAAAATCCAAAAATAAGCCTGTGATCGGGCTTAATTTTTGGATTCAAAAAATTTAATTGCTGAAGAGTTATCAGGCCTTTACGGGCGCTTTTTCTGCTACTACTTTTCCTTTGTAATACAGCTTTCCTTCACTTACATGTGCACGGTGGCGCACATGCGTTTCACCCGTAGTGCTGTCAACGCTTAGTGTCGGAGCATCGGCGGTATAGTGCGTTCTTCTTTTAGCGCTTCTTTGCTGACTGTGTCTCCGTTTTGGATTTGGCATAACCTTAAATTGAAATATAAATTAATTGTTGCTTTTCTTAAATTTTTCCAACCCTTGTTGCAGGGGATGATTATTTTCTATTACTCCTGATTCCATCTTTTTAAGCATGGCCAGTATTTCTTTGTTGCATTGCGGCCCTCCCACCTCTGCTTCGCTGCACATACGTTGCATTGGAATGCTGAGCGATACGAATTCATATATCCAATCTGCCACGTTTATATGACTTTCTGTACGCGAGATATAAAATATATCCGGATCTTCTTCATTGGTATTCATTTCGTCCGGATTCTCTACCTGCTTCACTACCATGTTGAATTCGTCCCAAAGATCCATCGGAAGTGTATTACCGCAGCGGTCACATATTACATTCACACTTCCGCCCACTTCAAACTTCAACATCATAAATGATGTATTCTTTTCCAGGCTGAGTTTTATGCTTGCTTCACAGTTTGTGAATCCGATAGCCATCGGATCCGCCTGGGTATAATTTGCAAAGAACTTTTCACCAACCTGGTAATTAAACTCATGAATTCCAGGCTTTAAACCCACAAATGCTATCTCGTGCTCACGCCTGTTTCCCATGACTTGAATTTAAAGGGGGGCAAAGGTAAGGGAAAACAGTTAATTTTTTTAATAATGAAGGTTTAAAAGCTGTTGTATGTATGAAAGAACCAGCGTGACAGCCTATGTTTGCTTTAATTTAAAAGCTTTAGAACGAAGCAAAGATATTCCAAACATGATAATTACGGGTTATTTTAAAAGGACAAAATGGTTTTGGCTGATAGCATTTCTTTCGATTTTACTTATAAAGTTACTTGCGCTACATTCATCTTACGTTGAAAAATTTTACACTGGTTATTTTTATCCCCTTATATCAGTTATTCTTCGTTTCCTCTTTGGATGGATTCCGTTTAGCATCGGGGATATATGCTATTTCGTAGCAGGCTGCTGGCTTTTATATTTATTGATAGGAAACATATCATCATTATTCAGAAGAAAACTAACAGGCACAATAGTTTTAAAAAAGATGACCAGGATACTGGTTGCGCTGGTGATTATTTATATAAGCTTCAACATTCTGTGGGGATTAAATTATGATAGGGTAGGAATTGCGGGCCAATTAAATTTGCCCGCGGCAGATTATGATACGGCAGATGTAATTTTATTACAGGAAATTCTGTTGAATAAAGTGAATGAGAATAAGGAAATGCTTATTCGAAATAAAAACGTTTATCCGTCAGGGAGTCAGCTTTTCAAAAGAGCCCGACACTCTTATGATAACATCGCAAAAATTTACCCTTTCATTCAATATAAAACCCCTTCAATTAAATCATCCTTGTATGGCTCGCTGGGAAATTATCTTGGATTTACCGGGTATTACAATCCGTTTAGCGGCGAAGCGCAGGTAAATACAACAGTCCCTAAATTTCTGCTTCCTTACATTACCACCCACGAGATGGCTCACCAGCTTGGATATGCCAAGGAAGACGAGGCAAATTTTGTTGGATATCTTGCCGCGGCAAATTCTCCAGATACTTTGTTTCGATATTCGACTTACCTGGATTTATTCGTTTATGCAAACAGGGAAGTATATTATTTTGATTCAGTTTTAGCTAAAGAGTCAATGATAAAATTAGATACAGCCGTTAAAGAAGATTTGGCTGAGTGGAGAAAATTTAATCTTGCACACACCAGCTTTATTGAGCCTGTAATAACGTGGATATATGGAAATTATTTAAAAGCAAATCAACAACCAAAAGGTATGCGCAGCTATAATGAAGTAATAAGAATGCTCATCGCTTATTACAAGAAGTACGGGCGGCTGTGAATTGAAAGTAAAAAATTTGATAACCAATTTTAAACAAAAAAGCCTTTTGAATTATTCAAAAAAAGCTTTTGATAAAATTTTTTACACACCCACAAAGATTATCTTCCTTGTCTCACAGGAATTCTTTTCCGACCTTCGCTACGAGGTTTTCCTGATCCACCTCCATCTGCTTCATTCATTCTTACCTGGCGGCCATTATAGTTTTGCCCATCCATACTCTTGATCATTTTTGATGCAGCAGATTTATCTATCTCAACCCATGAATTCATCTCGCGTAAATCTATCCTGCCAAGTACTTCTTTTTTAAGATTGCTTTCATCTAAAATAAACTGTAAAAAGCTCGCTTTGTAGAAACCATCTTTCGTTCCAAGGTTTACAAATAACCTTGTAAAACCATTGTCCCTATTATACGATGGCCTTTCTCTATCTCTGCCAGCACTTTGCTGCCTGTTGCCGTCAAACTCGGGACGCCGTTCTTTAAAATTTTGTCTTGCATTCAGGTCATCCGCATTTTCGTAATACTTTAAGAAATGGTCGAACTCAAGAGCAGCTACTCTTTTTAATACATCTTCTTTGCTGATGTTTGCAAATTTTTCCTGGAGGTCTGGCATATAGGTTTCGTAGTCTCCATGTGAAGTATCCACCTGTATAAGTTTATCCATGAAATGAAAAAACTGTTTACGGCAGACCTCGCGTCCGGTAGGTATATCCAACCTGTGAAACTGCGCGTTGGTCATTTTTTCCAGCTGCTTTATTTTGTATAGTTCCCGGCCATGACAAATGGAAATACATATACCACTTTTGCCTGCACGGGCGGTACGGCCACTACGATGCGTGTAAACTTCTATATCATCCGGCAGCTCAAAATTTATTACATGTGTGATGCCTTCCACATCAATTCCTCTTGCCGCCACATCCGTTGCAATCAATATCTGGATACTTTTTTGGCGAAAACGTTGCATTACTTTATCCCGTTGTTGTTGGGTAAGGTCACCATGCAATGCTTCAATATCGTACCCTTCTTTTAAAAGGCGTTCAGTAATCTCTGTCGCATCTGCCTTTGTGCGGGTAAAAATAATTCCATACATCCCGGGATTAAAATCTACCAATCTTCTCAACGTCTCGTATCTCGATTGCGCCGGTGTAATGAAATACTGGTGATCAATATTTACATTAGCCGTATTTTTTTTGCCCACAGTTATTTCCTGCGGGTTGCTCATAAAATTTTTAGAAATTGCCTTTACCGCCGCAGGCATGGTAGCACTAAAAAGCCAGATGCTTTCGCGGTTAATTGTATTCTTTAGTAAAAAATCAATATCGTCCCTGAAACCCATATTCAACATTTCATCCGCCTCATCAAGCACTACATACTTTACTTTTTGGAGATCTATTGCCTTCCTTTCTATCATATCAATAAGCCTTCCGGGTGTAGCTACAACTACATGGACACCTTTTTTTAAAGCACGTATTTGCATTACAATTGAAGCGCCACCATACACAGGTTCGGCAACTATATTTTTAGAATATTTTTTCAGATCCTGAAGATCATTGCAAATTTGCAAGCATAGCTCCCTGGTAGGACAAACTATAAGTGCCTGCGGATATCTATTTTCAGGTTCAACAAGTTGGAGTAACGGTAAACCAAACGCCGCTGTTTTACCTGTACCAGTTTGGGCGAGTCCTACAAAATCTGTAGTTCCTGAAAGCAATATAGGAATTGCCTTCACTTGTATAGGCGTGGGCGTGTCAAAGCCAAGATCACTAACTGCTCTCACTAATTGTTCATTAAGGCCCAGGCCTTCAAATTCATTCATCTATTTTTATTTTTTGATGCGCAAAGGTAAACGATTAGGGCTAAAGTTATTGTTAACACAAGTTTACAGCGATGCATAGCCAAACGATTGCATTTTATCTTTTTAAAGACTAATTTTTCAAAAGTAAAAGATGTGTCACGGTAATAAGATGTTCTGTCAAGCCGTTTATATTTTGGTAATTAAACTTTCAAAGGCAAATAATGTCACAGGACGTGTGTTTTAAAAATGCCTTAAACTCAACTGACTGCTTATGTACAGGTCTTTATATTGTTTTTTGTTTAGTCTTATTTTATTTTTTAAAACATATGGTCAGTTGACACCATCCGACAAAAAGATTATGGATTCGCTTTTACAAAATGATGAGTTAATGAAGATGCTAAACGGACTTGGCAAGGAAGAAAGTTATTTCAGGATCAACGTCGGCGTTGGCAACAGGCTATTTACTGAAAGGAACAAGGCGGTAGAAAATTTACAAACCAATAACCAGCTTGTAGTCACGCCATCTGTTGGCTATTTTCATAAAAGCGGCCTGAGTCTTTCTCTTACCGGGTTTTTATTAAGCGAGAATAATAAAACTGATTTTTATCAATATGCATTGTCTCCTTCTTATTCTTATTCAAAAGGAAAATTGTTGGATGCAACTTTATCGTACAGCCATTATTTTAAGAAGGCAAACTATAGCTCTTCGGCTTCCCCGTTTGATGATGAATTTTATGGTTCCACCACTTTAAAAAAATATTGGATAAAGCCTGGTATTTCTGTTGGGTATTCGTCTGGTAAGTATGTGGAGATCATAAATGTAGATACCGTAGTGGTGATAGCGAACAGGCCGACACCAATAAAGTTTATAGACACGGCCACTACTTCCATATCTTCTTTTTCAGTGGCCGCAAGTATCGAACATGATTTTAATTTTTACAACGTGTTATCAACAAAAGATGGTTTGAGGTTTACGCCGCAATTGTCACTTATCACAGGGATGAATGATTATTCAGTAAGCAATAAAAAAAGCCTGCAATTATATAACACCTATGTAAAAAGAAGACTGAAGCGTTTACAGCGCTTTCAATCTTCTGCCGGCGAAAATAAATATGAAATTCAATCGGCCGGCCTTGACCTTGATCTGAATTATACGATTGGCAAAATATATCTGGAGCCGGAATTATATCTTGATTATTATTTGCCAAACACAGATGACAAGCGCTTCACACAGATTTTTAATTTTAATATCGGTATAACTTTTTGAGCATTACATTGGCATATAAATTGAAAACATAACCCTTAAAAAAAACTTTATGAAAACGAAACTCATCCCCTTCGCAATTCTATTCTTCATCTCATCTTCTCTTTTTGCTCAGTCATTTAAATTGGGAATTAAGGGCGGGGCAAACCTTAATAAGATTTCAGGAATGTCATTCAAAGATGAGTTCACTCTTGGATACAATGTCGGAGCATTCACGACCATAGGCCTGGGCAACAAATTTGCGATCCAGCCTGAGGTTTTGTTTAACCAGGTGAACAATGATACCGCAACAAGCTTTAGCGATGTTTTCAAAGTTAAACATGCAGATAAAATTCAATTGAAATTTTTAAGCATCCCGGTATTGCTGAATTATAATCTTAATAAATTTATTACCCTGCAGGCAGGCCCGCAGTTTGGAATTTTGCTCAATAAAAATGACAATCTTTTGCAAAATGGAAACAATGCATTTAAGTCGGGAGACTTTTCACTGGTAGGTGGAGTGCAGTTAAATCTTTTGAAATTCCGCGTATATGGAAGATTCGTGGGAGGCCAAACTGATATTGATAATTTATCAAGTAATGAAGCCTGGAAAACCAAAGCAATACAATTAGGTGTGGGCTTCACTTTATAGACTTATCGTATTTTTTCAATTTCACCAGCATCATTCAATTTTATGATTGATGATGGTTGATAAATATTCAAATCATTTTTTCGGTGTTGCACTACATAGTCAACACCTTTTTTTATTTCATCAGTTATTTCATCAAAATTTCCGGGAAACTTTTCTCCTGAAATATTAGCAGAGGTGGACACCAACGGAACGCCACATTTCTCAATCAACTTGCGGCAAAAATTATCATTTACAATTCTAATTGCTACTGTGCCGTCACTAGATAAAAGTTCAGGTAAGTTAATTGCATTCTGAAAAATAGCTGTAGTTGGTTTTGCTTGTATGGATAAATAAGCAAGAATTTTTTTTGATGGATTTGATACGTAAAATTCAATCTCTTCAATAGATGCAATAAGTATGATCATTGACTTTTTTTCCTCTCTTTTTTTAAGCTGATAAACTTTTCTTATAGCGCTTTCATTAGTAGCATCACAGCCAATTCCCCAGATGGTATCGGTTGGATAAAGTATTGTGCCTCCATTCGTAAGCACTTCTGAAGCTTGTTGAATCAGTTCATTAAATATTTCCATTTTAAAGAAGTTTAAACAATAGCCAATTAGATCGCCAAAAAGAATCTAATTATTTTTCTTTTGAGCTAATAATTCTTCAGCTATCGTCAATAATTTGCCGGCTATTTCTTTATGATTATATTCTTTGGTTATTTTCTCATAACAGTTTTTGGCGATAAATTCTTTAAAAGATGAATTGTCTTTAAGCAAAAGGATTTTCTCTGCTATATCTTGTGGCTTATCACATAATATGATATCTCTATTATTCTCAAAAATCTCTTTTATAGCGGTCGTATCTTTAGTAATGATAGCTTTTTGCAAAGAAGCATAATGATAAATTTTATTGGGAATTACTAAGTCAGCTTTAGGTGTTTCACCAAAAATACCAAGTGAAATGTCGAATGAATTAATACGTTCTAACATCTCTTCATATTTTAGCCGGCCTGTAAAGTTTATGTTTGTTAATTTATAAGAATTCAGCGCTAAATTCTTTACCTCTTTATATTGAAATCCATCACCAATAATTTCAAAATGAACAGGGTGATCCTTCAATAACCTGGCCACCTCTATAATAATTTTTGTACCCTGCAGCGGAACAAATGAACCATAAAATCCTACAACGAATTTGCCGGTTGTATTTAAAAAAGAGTGCGGGAAAGACTCTGATGTATTTACCCCAACCGGAAGTATTTTTAATTTATTACCGGGAATGCCAATAACGGATTGATAATAATTCTTATGTGCGTGGGTATCACATAAAACCACATCAGACATACTCATTGATATTTTATCTTTCAAAAAATTTTTCAATGCACGCGGCGAATATCTTCCTACAGTTTTATAATCAAAAACCTTCGTGAGATACCTTGATATTAATGGATCGAAAATGATTGGAGTCTTAGATGAAATTTTTATAAATGGAAGATCTAAATGAGTAAAGGAAGGCATATAGACCACGTCGGCCTCTTTACAGGCGATGGCTAATTTTTTAAAATTGAATTTACTCTTATCATAAAAATTGTAGAATAATACTTCAACATCTTTGAATAAATTTAAGCCATCGAGAATAACCTTCGTTCTGTTATATGCCGGCTCGAAT
This sequence comes from Ginsengibacter sp., assembly GCA_039931355.1. Taxonomy (GTDB): domain Bacteria; phylum Bacteroidota; class Bacteroidia; order Chitinophagales; family Chitinophagaceae; genus Ginsengibacter. The sequence goes on along the minus strand of JBDTSD010000061.1, from coordinate 2,963 downwards.
TTTCCGGCAAAAAGAATCTTCATTTTATAAGGATAAATAGTCTAATAATTGTATTTCAATTTTATCAGCAGCAAATTTTTCTTTAATGAATTGAAATCCGTTATTACCGAATTCAATAGCCCTCTGCGGATGTTCCTGCAAAATAAAAATTTTATTGAGAAAAGCCTCCACATCATTAACAGGGCTTAGAAAACCTGTTTCATTATTAATCATTAATTCAGGATTACTGCTAACGTCAAAGGCAATAATTGGTTTTTTACACATGGCAGCTTCTGCCAGCACATAACCAAAACCTTCCCACAAAGAAGGCAATAAAAACACATCGCAACTCATTAAAAGATCTTTAACATTATCCATAAAACCGGTAAAAAATATCTCATTCAAAACTCCCTCTTCTTTCGCGTAATCTTCCAATTCAGTTTTTAGCGAACCCTCTCCGGCAATTAACAATTTGAAAGGTACATTTTTCGACTTTAATACTGCGGCTACATCTATAAGGAAGCGCTGATTTTTCTGCGGTACCAGGCGGCCTATATTTCCCAATACAAGCTCATTATCTTTTTTTGTATAAACAGTTTTATACTTTCTTTGTGTAAACTCCTGCATGTTAACAAGATTGTATATAACCTTGATTTTAGCAGCAGGAAAAAGTTGCTGGTTATTTTGCAGTATTGTTCCTTTCGTGGCTTCAGAATTTGCGAGGACATCTGTAAGAATGTATCCAAAATAAAACCTGTTCAAAATACGATTCTTAACGGGAATAGCACTCCCTCTGCGATAAATAATGCGTTTTATTTTTGCAAGTTTTGAAGACAGCCCGGCTAGTTTTAAATCTGAGGGTAAATTGATGATGATAGATTGAACGTCGTTTTTCTGCAGGATATTTTTTAAACGGATTATCTTAAACGGATTGAGGAAACTCAGGTTACCAACGCCGAGCGTAATGCAACGGATAGTGCTTGTGAGCTTAGCATGCAAAGCGCTGCCAGGGCTGGCAATAAACAACACATCAAATCCATTTTGTTGTAACAGGAGCGCTGTTTCATAATGCCATTTTTCTCCGCCACCCCATGTTTTTGCAGAGTTGAAAAAGCAGATTGTTTTCTTATGATGTGCTGAAGGCATGTTATCGATTATGCTTGATAGTAAGTTTAAATTTTCATAATGTCTCAACACATCCAAAAAAAATTCTACAAATTATTTATGAAGAATAGGATCACTTTAAATTATCAAAAAAAAAATCATTGGTCACAATGTTTCAAAACTTCATCTGTTATTCTTTGATCGTCGAGCAACGTGAGGCATTTAGGAGTGCCAAATCTTTTGCAAATATTATTTTCACAAGGCTCACAAGATAATTCTCCAAGCCGTATTACAGTACATTTTTCTTTGTTGTGGGGAGCGGTTTTATTCTCATTACCTGCACCAAACAAAACAATAGTATACACACCAAATGCATTGCCTAAATGAGCAATTCCTGAATCAGTAGATAAAACAAGTTTTGCATGTGAAATAATTTCAGCAAGCTCATTGATGCCTGTTTTACCTGCAATATTTTGTATACCGGATTTATTATTAAGAGCATTGAAAACACTATCGACAAAATGTTTTTCTGCAGGCGAACCGGTAAGCAAAATTTCATTATTGATTTGAGCCCGTATTTTATTGATAAGGGATATCGCTTTTTCTAACGGCAACCTTCGTGATGAAGCTTCGGAATTAATATTAATGACGACCTCGTTATTAATCGTTCCTTTATTTTCCAGTTGCACAGAAAATATTTCCGTTTTTTTACCCGAAAAAAATTCAAGTAAATCAGTATATGTTTCTACCCGGTGAATACTTTTTCTTTTGCTAAAAGATTTTGTAAGTAAATTATTTCTGAACTCATTTCTATAACCGATTCTTGATTTTGCACCGGTGGCAAATCCCATAACAGCAGCAGAGAAAGAATCTGGCAGGCAAAAGAATAAATCAAATGTTTCTTTAGAAGAAATGAATTTTCCGAAACGGTAGGCACCTCTTAGGCCTTTATATCGTTTTTTGGAAAAAACGAATTGATGCTTAATTTTTGGAAACCAATGCAATAATGGTTGTAAACCTTCCTTTACAATTATTGAAATTTCTGCACCAGGATACACCTTTTCCAACTGCCTGATAAATGCAACACTCATTATCATGTCACCGAGCCAGTTAGGAAGCCGCACTAAAATTTTCATTCATAAAGTTTGTGTGTGGCAAGTTAGATAAAACGAGGCTTAGACGTAGATGATTTGTGATCGATATTTGAACAGGCAACCGACTTTTTTAAAAAATTTACCACTTAATTATAATTTTTCAACAAGATTTTCATTTATAGAATAGGCTTCTATTTCAGAAATTGCTGTTGTCCCTTTTTGCTGTTCGATCTCAAGGCTTACTGTGCTTACCTCTACAGAGGGAAAGCTAACAATTCTTTTATGGCCGATCGTAGTACCGTTAATTTCTTTTATCGGTTCATGCGAAGCATTCATGAGCTTGATTTTAAATTTTATACAATGTTGCCCGCTTAATAAATTTTCCTTTAGTACAATACAATTCAATTTCTGAGGCTTTTTAAATTCAATACCCATTGATTGAATATGAGTGTTAATAACTGATTCAAATGTCCCATCATTAGAATCATTTAGCTTTTTCGTTAGCCTCATCCCTTTGGGAAATATAAAATATCCATCACCTTTTTTCGCAAGATTATTTTCAAAACTTTCATCCCTTAATTTTTTAAAATTCATCAATGCTGCTGAATCATATTTAGTAAATAACCCTCTCCCATCCGGTGGCACATTTAATAATAAGCAAGCACCTCTGCCTACACTTTTCAAATACAAATTAAAAAGTTCCTGCGGCGGTTTTACAAGTGTATCTTCTTTTGAATGATAGAACCATCCTGGTCGAATGCTAACGTCACATTCCGCGGGTATCCA
>JBDTSD010000060.1:0-22776 GCA_039931355.1 Ginsengibacter sp. | reverse complement strand
GCTGAGCCCAGCACGATCATAAAAGTCATAATAATAATTGTAGCTGATTTAGCCCCTTTGTACATTTTCATAATTGCTTTTTTTAAGTTTGGTTATTTTAGTTATTACAATTATTGGTAAACGTGAAGACACGTTTTGTAACCGGCAATGAAAACTTTTTTTCAGAAAGCATTTACAGCATGAATATTTAAAGGGCCAGCTATTTGATAGCAATGTACCTGCTGACAATAAATCATTTATCAGTTCTATTTTACAAGCAACGGATGAGCATTGCCAGGTTCATGCTCACGATGAATTATTTCGGGGAAAATAACAAAGCTGTTTTTCGTAAAAACGGCGGCTGCTATGCTCAATTAGTTAGGTGTGTTTTAAAAATGAGAAACCGCTGATACCTTTATAATTGATGTTCGGGTGGACTGTGAAAACCGATGGCCTTCATATATGGCTGAACGGCAATGTAGATGCTCAAATAAATATTATTGGCAACGTAAGTGTTGATCTATTTAATAATTATGACTGGAGTGCGAGTCATTATTAGATAAAAAAAACGAAGTAGAATTTACCGGTCAATATTGGAACACATAAGCTAATAAGAGCTACCTTTTTAACCATTTTATGCAGCCAACAAATCACATACAAGCCTTAAATCTTCCAATAAAAAGTTCGAGTTTTGTAACAACGGGTTCACAAAAAAATGCCTCAACGAATGGGGCATTTTTTATTTATAACAAGAGGTAGAGCATCCCGATTTTTTATCGGGAGGGTCTTCGATTCGAGTCCCGGGCGGATCACCAAGCCTCACAAAATGGTGGGGCTTTTTTTATGCTTTTACCTATATTTTATATTCTGCAAAACTCAATAAATTATTATGCCCGGCATATACTGATCCAGACCGGCGTTTATACGAACACGACATGGTCATTCAAATTCATCCACGCAGGTGTTCCGTGGATTTTACCGTACCAGGAATATATTTCCAGATACTCCCGGAATGAAAAAATGAGAGATGCAGATTAAAAGGATGAAGGCATCCAAGCACATTCAAAAATGGTCAAAGGACGGTAAGGCAGTGTATTCGAGCTTAAACATTGCTGAAAATCACCAACCAAATCGTAATTATTATTTTATGGCAGATTTATTGTTATAGGATTTTATTATAAACTTTAAATGAAATTATATGAGTGTAAATAATAAAAATCTTGCAACCATCCTTTTAGGTGCTGCAGCTGCATTTGGCGCTTACAAATACACGAAATTGACCGATGAAGAAAAGCAACAAATGGCTGATTCTTTTAAAGATAAATTTCATAAACTGAAAGAAGAAGCCGAAAGTGCAGGCGATACGGCAAAAAACTATTTTACAGATTTAAAAAATAAAGTCACTGACATGTTCAAGGACCATTTCCCTGGCGCTGAGCAGCATTTCGACGAGTTTTTTGAAGAAAAAACGGAAGTTGCTTCGAGTCCGACGACTGAAGTAAATCCCGGCGCCTGACTGTACCGTCAAAGTAGAAGGCGGATCCTTCTTTAAGAAAAAGTATTTGCCTCCTACTTTAGGAAATATATTTGTCTCAGGCATCGCAAAGATCATGAACATCTAATAGAAGGTCCTTTTTGTTAAAGCTTATAGAGAGCATAGAGCCTTGTTGTGGCGCCGAAGTTATGCGTAGCTTTCCATTGTACAATTCTGCGCGACTTTTAATATTAGTCAGGCCAAGCCCATCGGCTTTTTTTGTAGTATCAAATCCGATACCATCATCCCGTATAGAAAAAGTAAGCAACAGACTATCGCGAGCATTTATGTCTATGTAAATGTTTTTAGCCTTCGCATGCTTTAAAACATTGTTGATCTGCTCTTGTACTATTCTAAAAATATTAAGTTTAAATTTTTCCGATAGCCCTTCTTCTATAAAATCTGTTGCAGTAAATGTAATTTTTATTGGATGCACAAGCATTATCTCTTTAGTAAGATCCTGGATGGCCTCAGCAACACTTATTTCTTTTAAAGGGGCTACAAGGTTTTTGGATAATTTTCTTATTTCTTCAATTGCTGATAATACAAATGTTGAAGCATCCTTTAACAAAGAATCCCTGTCTGCTTCATTTTTTCGGGCCATCCCTATATACAGTCGCACTGCACCTAAAATCTGGTTGATGTTATCATGCAACTCTCTTCCTATATCCAGTCGCTCATTCTCATGCGCTTCAAATACGGCATCTGTTAATTCCTTTTGCCTGTTAATTTTTTCCAGTTCCACTTTTTCCTCAAGCTCTTTTTGCCTGGTGATATCCGTTTGCAATGAGAAATATTGTTTAAGATTTCCATTCTCATCAAATATCGGTTGCACCTGAACTCTTACATGTATTTCTTCGTGGGCTTTAGTATAATTTTTTAGTTCAAAAACAAAAGGCTTTTTTTTCTGGATTTGTTCTTCTATGTAATTCTCCACGTCAAAGTCCGTTCCCGGACCATGCAAAAACCGCAAAGGATTTTTACCCCTAATCTCAGGAAAAGTGTATCCGAACATTTTTGTAAAAGCATTGTTCACCCATACAACCCTTTGTTCACTATCAGTAAGCATAACGCCGTTTGTTGTTTCTTTTGCAACCATCGAAAGCTTTACCAATTCATCGTCAGCTAATTTCTTTTCAGTGACATCCCTGGAGTTTACTACAATACCTCCTATTGCCGGATCATCCAACATATTAGTCATTGTACGTTCAATCCAACGCCATTGGCCTGAGCTATTTTTGAAACGGAATAAAGGAACTTTTATACTTTTTTGTCTAGCCATTGCAGCCACGCATTCTCCCACCTTTTGTAAATCATCTTCATGAATAAGTGAAAGTGCATTTTTACCTACTAAAAATTCTGGCTCGTATCCTAATATATTTTTTGAGGAAGGACTTACATATATATAATTGCCTTCAATATCTAAAATGCCTAAAAGGTCAGATCCGTTTTGCACAAGGGACTTAAACCTTTTCTCGCTCAATAAAACTTTTTCTTCTGCAATCTTTCTTTCAGTAATATCATGCGAAGCACCAATAATACGCGTGGCTTTCCCTTGCCCATTACGAATTATATAACCACGATCTTCTACCCAACCGATGGTATTGTCGTCTCTCATTACTCTAAAATCAACCTCAAACACCTGCTGCGAGGTGGAATTAATAAGATCATCAATTGCCTTGACTATTTTCCCCCGATCCTCAGGATGTACTTTTGAAGGCCAATCTTCACGCACGCCTATCTCCTTAGCGTCATCGCTCCTAAATATTTTTTTCCAACCTTCAGGATTTCTGAAAACAATACCGGTTACCAAATCCCAATCCCACACCATGTCGTGTGTCGCTTTGCTTAAAAAATTATACCGGATATTACTGTCCTCCAAAGCATCAGCACTGTGTTTTCTTTCAATACTATAGCGCACGGCTTTTTCTAAAAGGGTTGATGTAAACTCTCCTTTTATTAAAAAATCCTGTGCACCCAACGTAATAGCATTCAGAGCAATTTTAGTATCTGATGATCCCGAGTAGATGATAACAGGTATCCTGCCATTTAATTTTATCAATGCCGAAAAAGAACTCAGTCCAAGGCTATCTGGTAAAAAAAGATCTAAAAATATTAAAGAGAAATTTTGTTTTTGTAAGAAAAGAGCGGCTTCAGCAAGTGTTTCGACAGTTACAATTTCCGCAATAGAAAGATTAGTACTTATTAAACTTTCCTTTAAAAGCAACTGATCTCCGGGATTGTCTTCAATTATTAATATTGTTATGGCACTGGGGACTTCCATTTATAATATTAGAATAGTTTAAAAAGAATAACGCAATTTTTGAAATAGGAAACGGGTCGTCTAAGAAATAAATTGTGGTTTGTTTTAAAAAATAATAAGCCGTAAAATCTATGAAAGGTAAAGAAATAAGTAAGAATTAATGAAAGCCTTAATTCGGAATTATTTTTTTCGCCTTTATATTTTTAGCATTAAAAGTTACGTCTGTATTAATTTTGCAAAAAATAATATTAATAACCTATCACACGGAATTTATAATGAAAACGAAGGCTGGGAATACGATTGATATAAATTAAAACAAACTATTATGGCAACAATAAAGGAAACGTTCAAATTGCAGGGAGAGCACCTGATAAACAAAATAAAAGAACTTATTGCTGAGGGTAATGCAAGAAAAATTACCATTTCAGATAAGGATGGAAAAGAATTAATGAATTTTCCGCTCACGCTCGGTGTTGTAGGTACTGTTTTTGCCCCTGTGCTTGCGGCTGTGGGTGCGTTGGCTGCGATAATCGGCGAATGCACAATTACAGTAGAAAAGGAAGTCTGATTTTCTTAAAAGATTTGGCTGTTATCGGCTGTGTATATACTTTTTGCTTTCAGCATATTCACGTCACTCTACTTTTATTTCGTAAAATTTACGACTGATTTTTATTTTACGGGGTGTTGAAATAAACTTTCACTATTTCGTATTTTAGCTTAAGTTTGTTTAGCCATAGCTAAGACAAACTAACCATGCGGTTTGGCTCTATGCTAAACATCTGCTTTTTAAAAACATTCCTCTGCCCCACCATTAAAGCCTTCGATACAGCTATAAGTCCAAGCCTGTTAAGCCACTATTTTAATTATCAAAGTTTTTTAAAACAAATCGTTTATGAGATTTTTTAATGGATTTATCAAAGCCAGGGTCTTTACAATTATTTCTATAATCGTAGTTAATTTAATTGGACTCAATTCCAACGCGCAGCAACTTCAAACCAGCGATTTCGTGTTATTTGGCGGATCAGGTGTAAGTATTTCATCGTATTCTAAAATAGATGGAGGTTCCATTGGAAGTTTTAGCCTGATAAAGGCATCCAACAGCTCCATATTTAATACAAACTTATATAGCGGGGGAAAGATAACAATTGCTGATAGTAACACTATTGTAGGCAAGGTCACAGCGGCAAATTCCGCTGGTATAAAAAGAAGTCCTATTCTCCTGACAGGCAGTATAAGTATTTATGGCAACGTTGATGTAAACGGCAATATCTTAATTGGGGGTGGAACGGTATCAGGTAAAATAACACAACCCATTGGTACCACTTACAATGGGCCTTTACCATCGGGTGGCAACGTAACGGGAACACCCACTCTCCCTACCCTGCCTACTTTGCCGGCCCCGACAAATTTTCCACCTACAGGATCAGCTGATATAACTTCAGGCCAGGTGATTTCGCCTGGCGCCTATGGCAATATTATTTTGAAAGGAAAGCAAACACTTACATTGTCAGGCACAGGCGTATATACTTTTAACTCAATTCAAAATAGCGGAACCATCAATGATTTTGTATTTGATTTTAGAAATGCGAAGACAGGTACTATTAAGGTATACATTTATAATGATGCAGACCTTAACAAAGTGGGTGCAAGTTTAAAAAACGGTGGCAGCGAATCAAGGGTATATACAGAAGTACATGGAACGGGCGCTAACACGAAATCCGGAGCCGCCTTTAATATTGCGAACGGATCATCATCTACGACATTGAAATGGCTGGGTACTGTGTATGCTACATCAGGCGAAATTAACATAGGAACCGGCTCAAGCATTAGATTCCATGATATTTCAGGGGCACTTATAAGCGCTACGAAAGTTACCCTTAAAAACAACCTGTCTATAAAATATGCCCCTTTTGTTGACGAGGTAATTTTGCCATATTACCCTCCCCCGGTTACCGGAAAAGTATATGACCTTCTTGGTTCAGAATTAAATTCGCTGTATTATAATGCAGGCTCTTATACAGATACGGCACAAAAATTATTTATTCTAAGTAACGATTCTGTATACATAGAGTGCATAGCCTTGCAGGGCCAGTCAGCAAGGTTAGAAGCTTTGTTGCAAACTCTACCTTATGGACTTACCGACACCATAGATAATGGTCCAAATTCATTAATCATTACCGGAAAGTATCCTATAGCCAATCTTTTAAAGCTTGATCTACTTACTGATCTCATTGATTACTGCAGGCCTCTTTTTCCTGCCATAAATAATGGTGCTACCGGTCTTACCACTACCAATGGTGATATTGCAGTTCATTCAGATTTTGTTAGAAATGGATACAATGTTTCCGGCGATAGTATCAAAGTTGGCGTGATCTCCGATAGCTATAATACTTTATTTGGCAATCAGGCAGGTATAGATGTCGGCAACGGAGACTTACCGGGAACAACCAATCCTTATAATGATACCGCGGTTGTGCAGGTGATAAAAGATTATCCTTTTGGAAAAGGCTCTGACGAAGGGCGGGCAATGCTCCAGATAGTTCATGATATAGCTCCTAAATCTAAATTAGCATTTAGAACAGGCTTTATAAGCGCGGGAGATTTTGCGCAAGGGATAAAAGAATTACAGCAGAATAAATGTGATGTAATTGTTGATGATGTTACCTATATAACCGAGCCTTTTTTACAAGATGGTATAGTAGCACAGGCTGTAGACCAGGTTACCAGCCAGGGCGTGGCCTATTTTTCAGCCGCAGGTAACTTTGGTAATACTTCTTACCAAAGCACCTTCAATGCTACAACTGCGCCGAGCGGAATAATCGGCACGGCTCACAACTTCGGCGGTGGCGACATTTATCAGAATATTTCCCTTACGCCGGGCACTTATACAATTGTACTTCAATGGCAGGATAATATTTATTCACTTGGACAATCATCCACCGGCACCGTTAATGACCTTGATATTTATCTGACGGGATTAAATGGCAAAATACTTTTTGGTTTCAACAGGAACAATATAGGCGGTGACCCCCTCGAAGTGCTTCCATTTACGGTAACGGCTAATACACAGGCAAATCTATTGATAACAAGAGAACTGGGAAATACACCTGTGAACTTTAAATACGTCGTATTTCGTGGGGACGTGGTTATAAATGAATACAATTCCGGCCAAACAACTATTGTAGGGCAGGCTAACTCTGCCGGAGCAATGGCCGTAGGAGCCGTCAGGTATATAAATACACCGGCCTTCGGCAATAACGCACCCTTTATTGAAGCCTTCTCTTCAATAGGAGGCACACCGGTGAATGGTGTGGTTCGTAACAAACCTGATTTTACTGCACCTGATGGCGTGAATACAACTCTTGATTTTGGTTCGCTAAATATTGAAGGCGATGCTTTTCCAAATTTCTTCGGCACATCTGCTGCTGCACCTCATGCTGCGGGAGTCGCTGCTCTAATATTGCAATCAGAAAAGAAATTTTCAAGTCTCGTGCTTCCACCCTCGCAGATGAGAACCCTTTTGCAAACTACTGCTTCGGATATGGGAGCGCCGGGTTTTGACTTTGCAAGCGGCTCTGGTTTAATAAATGTGCAAGCAGCAGTGGCAACATTTGCCGCACCAACTCCTGTAATTACACACCTTGTTGTGCCATCCGGAATTACTCCCGGCCAGTCACCTTTCACAGTAACTGTCGTTGGTAATTATTTTACTAACCAGACAAAAGTTCTTTTCAGGGGAAATCAACTTACTACTGCTTTTCTAAGTGCTACACAAATTACTGCCAGTATTCCGGTATTCACAGGCAATCCTGCCGTGCAGGCATATACGCAACCCATAGCCCTGAATGCTAATGATGGCGGAACTTCTGCTCCTCTTTATTTCTTCTCGCCGGTTAAAAAAGAGGTTACCATAATCGCTAATGATACAAGTAAAAGATATGGTGAAACGCTGCCGGCATTTACCGTAACCATTTTAGTAGATGGTGTACCTCTTGCAAATTCAGGATTAACGATAAGCGATCTTGGCCTCGACAACATCGTATTTACCAGTTCTGCTAATGACCTGAGTAATGTTGGGAAATATTTTATAAAAGCTTCGCGGATATTTGATCCGAACAATACCATAGATGCTGGTTTGCTCGAGCTATATAATTATACTTTTACAGACGGTTTACTTACTATAACCAAATTGCCACTTAATATAACTCCAAATAATAAAACAGTAACCTACGGAGCAAAAATAACCGGCTTTGATTTTGTTTATGCGTACGATCAAACGAACATCACCCCTGTAAACCGGGCTGCCTTCCTTGACAGTATTAAATTTCAGCATAGATTGAGTATTGTAGACACCGCCATTGGTTTTATCAATGGAAAAAGCATAGTGGCCGGAAGAACTTTGACGGCGTCAGATCTGCAGAATATGAGTTACCTCGCCAGTGGCAAAGCTATTGTTGCGGGCAAAGCTATCGTCGCTGGAGTTGCTGTTAACAACCGTGTTGTGGAAGTAGATCTTGCTTCTTTATTTAACTACCAGGTAGATTCTGCCGTAGCTAACCTTATAAACGGAAAAGCTATTGTTGCTGGCAAAGCTATTGTTGCTGGAAAGGCTATTGTTGCTGGTAAAGCCATAGTAGCGGGCACGCCTATAGTTAATGGTACTGCGGTGAATGATTCAAGCAATAGCAACATGGTTGTAATTATTGATGCAGCAGATGTAAGCGCTTCAAGCAGCGGAATCATTCCCATTTTCCAACCTATCAATTTAATCACTGGCTTTGAGCCCGGAGTTTCATTTATTGTTCCGGCCGCATTCCTATCAGAAAATTTTGAGATTACTTATGGCTTAGGCAATCTCACTATCCTGCCTTCGGATATTACGATGGGTGCTGCAAGGCACGCGGTCACCGGTGAAGATTTAACACAAGAAGCATTAGGTAAAATAACTGCCTACCCTAACCCGGTAAGCAGCAAAGTGAGAATTAATATTGAGGGCGATTACAAAACGGGAAATGATCTGGTGCTTTTTGATTTACCGGGAAGAATATACAAGCCGAAATCGGTTAAAAAAATATCAGACAATAGCTTTGAAGTGGACATGAGCGGCTTAAATAAGGGAGTATATTTTATCAAAATAAAAGTAAATGATACCAATAAAACTTTCAGGATTCTTAAATTGTAAATCTGCTTCATCAAGCTAAAAATTTGTTGTACTAATACCAGGTTTTTTATTTTGAAAATATTGTGACATTGAGACATGATTTTTTAACCAATAAAAAACCTGTATTAATATATTTCGATAACTTTCTCAAATGAAAGGCTGCAAAATATTTCTCTTTATATATTTTATTTTTATTTCCACTTTATGCTGTGCTCAAACTAAGGAGATAGACAGTTTAAAACTCCTGGTATCGGCAAGTAAAGATGATACTTCCAAAGTAGATCAATTGCTTGAATTGAGTAAGGCTTATGCAAGCTCCTTTCCCGAATCGGCCATGAGCTCAAGCAATGAAGCATTGCACCTGGCAAAGAAACTCCGCTACGAAACGGGTACCGCCTATGCATTGAAAAGTATTGGCATGGCGTATTATAACCAGGCAAAGTATGTGGAAACTATAGAAAACTGGAATCAATCATATATTCTTTTTGATTCTATAGGAGACAAGGCGAATGAAGCATTAATGCTTAGCAATATCGGTTCGGTTTACTTAAACCAGGGTGATTATGCGAAGGCCCTCGATTATTTTTTTAAGTCTTTGCAAATCTCGGAACTAAGAAAGGACAAGATTAACATGGCAAGAGCCATGGGCAATATTGGTACCGCTTATTCTAATAATGAATTTACCTATGGCAAGGCGCTGGATTATTATCTTAAAGCATTGGAAATTAGTGAGGAAATGGATGATAAAAATACGATGGGCGCTGCCCTCGTGAATTTAGGGGAAGCCTATTTAAAACAAAATAAAGATGACTCGGCTTTATATTATTTTAAGCGGTCTTTGAAGGCTTATGAAAACACAGAAAACATACCTTATTCCCTTAATGATATTGGCGATATCTATACTAAAAAAGGAAATTACACCTTAGCAAGACAATACCACGAAAAAGCGCTGGCCTTTGCGCTAAAACGCAATCTCCAGTTAGACGTGGCGCAATCTTATATCGGGCTTGGAGACAATGCATACAAAAGAGGGAATTACACCTTCGCCCTTGAGACTTATGAAAAAGGAAGGTCCATTGCAGAGAAAATTAATTCGAAAAATGAATTAAAAGAAGCTTACAAGGGCTTGGCTGATAGCTATGCAGCGACAAAGGATTTTAGCCGGGCTTATAAATACCAAACACTGTATACAAATATCAAGGACACACTGATCAATTTAGATATTGCTCAAACAATTACTAAACTGCAAAATAATTTTGAGCTTCAAATGAAGCAAGCGCAAATTGATAGTCTTACAAGAAACAAGAAATTGCAAACGCTTGAATTGAAGCGGCAGGAGTTTGTAAGAAATACTTTGATTGCCAGTTTAGTGTTTGTATTTATCATAACGTTTATATTATTTAAATTATACAGAAAAGTAGGACGGCGTACCATGCAATTACGCAGGTCATTAGAAGAACTGAAAGCAACGCAGGCGCAGCTTATACAGTCGGAAAAAATGGCTTCGCTTGGATCTCTTACTGCCGGCATCGGGCACGAGATACAGAACCCGCTGAATTTTGTAAATAATTTTTCTGAAATAAATGTTGAATTGCTACAGGAACTTGAAGAAGGTCCATTATCAAAATTATCAGAAGGTGATAAATTAGATGCTGATGAAATTATAAAAGACCTCACGCAAAATATGGAGAAAATAAGCCATCACGGTAAGCGGGCGGATGCGATCATAAAAGGCATGCTGCAGCATTCAAGGAAAAATACCGGCCAGATGGAATCAACAAATATAAATGCATTAGCAGATGAATATTTGCGATTAAGTTATCATGGACTTAATCCAAAGGATAAGTCTTTCAAAATAAAGATAGATACAACCTACGATGAAGCACTCTCTTCGAATGAAGGGAAAATTGATATTAATCCTCAAGACTTTGGGAGAGTATTATTGAATTTGTATAATAACGCTTTCTATTCCATGACGGAAAAAAAAGCCAAACTGGGCCAGGGTTATGAACCGATTCTTACTTTTGTTACCCAAAAATTAAATAATAAGATAGAAATCCGTGTGAAGGATAATGGAAGCGGTATATCACAAAAAGTGTTAGATAAAATTTTTCAACCTTTCTTTACTACTAAGCCAACAGGCCAGGGAACCGGGCTTGGCTTATCATTAAGCTACGACATTATTAAAGCCCATGGAGGCGACCTGAAAGTATCGACCGAAGAGGGTGAATTCGCTGAATTTATTATTGATATTCCGACGAATTGATTATTAATAAAGTAAGAGGTCAGTAAGGAACTAAGTAGCGAGCCCGATAGGCGCTTAGGCACAAAAAAACCGCACCATCACGGGTGCGGCCTTTATCAAATTTCCAAGTTTATTTTTTATGTTTTTTCTTTGATTGAGCTTCTAATGCTTTTTTCTCAATTTCCATTTGTTCCGCTTTATATGCACTGTTCATAGAATCTTTCCTCATCTGCTCCTGGCTTGCCATTTCCTGTGCAAGTTTCTCTTTTTCCTGCTGCCTCATTTGCTCAGCTTCCGCATTATTTTTATCAACCATTGCATATTCTTCCATCAGCTTCTGAGAAACTGCATTGTTTAATACCATCGCAAATTTATCGCGGCTCATAGTTTTTCCATATGGATTCATCCCGCTTTTATCATAACCGAATAATTTATTCAGTGCATCATAAACTTCTGTCTCGCTCATAGCGGCTCCTGCATTTAATTTTTTAGAATCAGTAAAAGCATCACCTACACCTTTAGCCGTTAATCCTTGCACTGCCGGATAATAAACACTGCTTTCCCCTACATCTGTAAAGCCCGGAGTCATATTACCTGTTGATGCATTTGTGTTCTCAGCAACCGATGCTGCAGACATGTCTCCATTAGAAGATGTGTTGGTTACATGAAATGCGCTATCAATTCCATTATCAGCAGCTACTTGCTTAAGTGCATCAAGAGATGAATTTATAGCAACAAGAAAATCACCTCTTCTTATTGGCTCATTGCCCTTAAAAGTGTTGTCATCGTAAGCTAATATAATATGTTTGTCCAACAAGCTTTTAACACTGTTATATGCTTTGCTGCTGTCTGAAATATCTGTAACATCCGTAACAGACGAAGGTGTTCCAAAACTTTTTTCGACAAACTTTGGTGTAGCCGTCGTTTTTGTTTTTATTTTAGTTTTCGTTTGTGCGTTAACGTTCCCCATCAAAAAAGAAAATATCAGTAGAGATGAGAAAAATTTTAAGTAGTGTTTCATGTTAAAATTTTTAAGGTTTGATAGACCAATTTGTAAGTTTTATTATTCAAACACCTCCTTATCCAAATTCAATGCCTGAATTTTATTTTTGCTAAAAATCAGGAAATAGCCTGCGGAATATTTTAAATTTTAAATCTGTAATTTTGAGGCATTACTTTACAATATTTTAATTATGGAGACAATTAAACCTTATACAAAAGAGGCATTTGAAACTGAACTGTTGTTAGATGAAAATAATGTGTGCCAGCTAATTGTATGGAATGATGAAGTAACCACGTTTGACTGGGTGATTACGACCCTGATAGAAATTTGTGGCCATTCACAGGAGCAGGCTGAGCAATGCGCTATGATTATTCATACAAAAGGCAAATATGCCGTAAAAGATGGCGCCTATGAACTCCTCAAGCCCATGTGCGATTCAATTACAGACCGTGGCATAGGAGCCACTGTAGAGCAACTCTCCGAACACTGAGGCCTGGTATTATCCCCCCATTTTCTATTTCTTTAAGGCTATATTTTCTCCCGGTTTATTATAACAAAATTTTAATGGCCTTTTTTATATCTGAGGAACAAATGACCTTTCCATCAGTGGAGCAAGCAGACGCTGATGGATTGCTTGCTATAGGTGGAAGCCCTTCTTTTGAAAGATTATTAAATGCTTATAAAAACGGAATTTTTCCATGGTACAATGAAGGCGAGCCATCCTGTTGGTACAGTCCGGACCCGCGTTTTGTTTTATTTCCGTCGCGACTTAAGGTGAGCCGCAGTATGAAACCTCTTCTAAAAAAAAATGAATTTAAATTTTCAATTGACCAGGATTTTGCAGGCGTGATAAAAAATTGTCGCGAGGTAAAAAGAAATGGCGAGCCAGGTACATGGATATCAGATGAGATTGAGGAAGCTTACATTAATTTATTTAAAAAAGGATTGGCGCATAGTGGCGAAACCTGGAAAAATAATGAATTAATCGGCGGATTATATGGTGTGCAATTGGGTAGTGTTTTTTTTGGTGAAAGCATGTTTGCATCAGAAAGCAATGCCAGCAAATTTGCTTTTATAAATTATGTAAAATTTTTGGAGAACAAGGGAGTTCAGCTTATTGACTGCCAGGTTTATACAGCGCATCTTGAAAGCCTTGGTGCCGAATTTATTTCAAGAAAAGAATTTATTAATCTTCTTAAGACGCTAATTGGATAATAGAATTTTTTTATGCGGGTATCGAATTGCATGTTGAAAAATCAAGCCGCGTATATAATCATTTTCCGCATGAGGCGTCAGGTAAGATTTAAGATCGCCGGTGGTTCTAATATTTATTTCAGAAGGCAAATATCCCATTCCAAAAAATCTTCCTTTCTCTATTAAAATACAACTCTGCTCTTCCTGCTTTAGTCCATAATCAACAAGCGCAAAGCTTGGTAGCTCATGGTTAAGGTAATTGACACAAGCTGCTACCCTGCTATTATAATCATGCATAGATTCTTTCTGTTCACACGCCCCCTTGCATTTATTTTCTTCGAGACACTGGCACGTAATATTCTCTGCCTGCAAAAAACATAATTTGGGACAAAGCTCAAATTGATGCACCAACTTTCGTAACAATGTATGCCCTTCTGTAAGAAGATTAAATGTGTAGAGCGCTGGTATATTTTTTTTCTTTTTCTCTATACACAATCTTATATACCCATTCATATCTTCAAATGTGTATAACCCATAGGATTGATCAAATCTCTTCTGGCTGCGGTTTTGCTCAGGCCACAGCTTTTTTATTTCAACACTTTCGAGTATAAACGCCATCAGTTCGGTAGCCGTGGTTTTATAACTTATGTTGTAAATCTTTTTTAGAAACTCCTGCTTTTGCCTGTTAGGTTTATTATTTGAAAAATGACTGCTCACTCTTTTGCTAAGGCTCTTTGCTTTTCCTACATAGATTACTTTTCCTTTCTTATCATGAAAATAATATACACCTGGCTCCGCAGGCAATTTTTTTACTTTAGAAGATGAGATATTTGGCGGCAAATATTGTTCTTTACTTTTTACTTTCAACATCGCTTCAACGTGACCGTTAGTATCGCACGTTAGCAGGTGATGAAAAAGTTTTGCCGTTGCCAATGCATCCCCGGCCGCCCTGTGCCTCGATTCTATTTCTATCCCGAGTTGTTTACAAATCTTGCCCAGGCCATATCCCGGCAAGCCAGGCAATATTTTTCTGCCAAGCCTTACCGTGCAAAGCTTTCTGGAATTAAGTTCCAGGCCTGCCTGCAAAAGATGATGCTTTACAAAAGAATAGTCAAAATTTACATTGTGTGCCACAAAAACTTTATCAGCGAGAAGTTCATATAATTCATCAGCGATGCTGCTGAATGGCCGTTCGAACTCCACCATTTCATTGGTAATGCCCGTGAGAAATTCCACATACCTCGGAATGGTATAAACAGGATTAAGTAACGTGCTGTATTGTTTTAAAATATTCCTGCCATCGGTTATGAACACAGCTATCTCTGTGATTCCATTCGCTGCGGCATAGCCACCTGTAGTTTCAATATCAACGATTGCGTATAACAAAAATAATTTTAAGACTGTAAACTTAAAAAACTTCTAAGGAAAATTGTGCATCCTCTTTTATTTACATTTGCAACTATACATTTTTTCAGATAAATATGGAGTTAAGTAAAAATTATATCCCTGCATCAGTTGAAGATAAATGGTACAAGCATTGGCTTTCGCAAAATTATTTCACCAGCAAACCGGATAGTCGCCCCGCTTATACCGTAGTGATACCGCCACCAAATGTGACCGGCGTGCTACACATGGGCCACACACTCAATGAGACCGTTCAGGATATACTTGTGCGGAAAGCAAGGATGAGCGGCTTCAATGCGTGTTGGGTTCCGGGCAGCGATCATGCTTCCATTGCTACCGAAGCAAAGGTGGTTGATTTATTAAAAAAAGAAAAGGGGATTGATAAGAATGACCTTTCGAGAGAAGAATTTTTGAAATATGCTTTTGAATGGAAAGAAAAATATGGAAATATTATTTATAGCCAGATAGCAAAGCTTGGCTGCAGCGTAGATTGGAACCGCGTAACTTTTACCATGGATGATCATTACTACCGGGCGGTAATAAAAGTATTCGTGGACTTATATAAGAAAGGGCTTATTTACCGGGGGGCCCGAATGATAAATTGGGACCCTGCGGCAAAGACCGCACTGAGTGACGAAGAAGTGGAATATAAAGATGTAACGGGAAAGCTGTATTATATAAAGTATGAATTGGCCTCCCCAAACCCCTCTAGGGGAGGGGCTTCGAACACTATCTCTTCAGAGACCCATGAAATTTCATCACAAGGCAATGATCTTGTTTCCTCCTCCCCTGGAGGGGGCCAGGGGGAGGCTTCCTTTATCACAATCGCTACCCAGCGCCCGGAAACTATAATGGGTGATACAGCTGTTTGTGTTAACCCAGGCGATGAAAGATATAAAGGACTGAAAGGAAGAAGTGTATTGGTGCCTTTGATTAACAAATCTGTGCCGGTAATTTTTGATGACTATGTTGATAAAGATTTTGGTACAGGCATTTTAAAGATCACTCCGGCGCATGATATCAACGACTATAACATTGGGCTTAAACATAACCTGGCCATAGTTGATACTTTGAACGATGACGGCACCATGAGCGAAGCTGCTCAAATTTATGTTGGAGAAGACCGCTTTGCTGCGAGAAAAAAAATTGTGGAGGAACTCAGGCAAAAGGGATTGCTGGTAAAAGAAGAAGAATACACGACAAGGCTTGGCTTTAGCCAGCGCACTAACGTAGTAGCAGAGCCGAAAATATCTACACAATGGTTCCTGAAGATGAAAGATATGGCTCAGCCTGCATTAGAGGCTGTCACTTCAGGTGAAATTTCTATTCACCCCGGTGAAAAATTTTTTGCGACTTATAAATATTGGTTGGAAAATGTGAAGGATTGGTGCATTAGCCGCCAGCTATGGTGGGGGCAACAAATTCCCGCCTGGTATGATCAAGAAGGCAACGTGTATGTAGGGGAAAATGAAGAAGAAGCCAGGGAAGCAATGGGCAATAGGCAATCAACAGGCAAAAACTCTAAGCTCACCCGCGATGAGGATGTGCTTGATACATGGTTCTCCTCATGGCTTTGGCCGATGGAGGTTTTCAATGGTATTTCCTCACCAGGAAATAAAGAGATTGATTATTATTATCCTGCCGCTGTATTAGTTACCGGTCAGGATATCATATTTTTTTGGGTGGCAAGAATGATAATGGCAGGTATGCATTACAGGAATGAAAAACCCTTTAGTGATGTCTATTTTACAGGGATGGTGCGTGATAAGCTTGGCCGAAAAATGAGCAAGCAACTCGGCAACAGTCCTGATCTCTTACATCTGATTCATGAATACGGCGCAGATGCGGTTCGCTTTGGAATAATGATATCATCCCCCGCGGGCAATGATCTGTTGTTTGACGAAGGAAGCCTTGAGCAGGGAAAGTATTTTAATAATAAGCTTTGGAATGCTCTGAAATTGATAAAGATGTGGGAAGGAAAGCTTAATGAAATTGAGGAAACGTCAAATGATCATTTAGCATCAGGAGAAAACTTTGCAGTTAAATGGTTTCGCAACCGGCTGAATGAAGTAAGAGTTGAAGTAGATAAATTGATGAAAGAATTTCGGTTGAGCGAAGCATTGAAAACGATTTATTCATTAATATGGGATGACTATTGTAGCTGGTTCCTGGAATGGATTAAGCCGGTTTACGGACAAGTAATTCAAAAAGAAATATTTGAAAATGCCTTGGCATTTTTTGACGATATTCTCCAGTTGCTTCATCCCTATATGCCTTTCATTACAGAAGAAATTTACCACCTTTTGAAAGAAAGAGAAGATGATCTTACTGTAAAACAGTTTGAGCCTGCAAGTGCTTATGACACGGCAGTACTGCAGACAGGAAATAAGCTTAAGGAATTAATTACTGCCATCCGGGATACGAGAAATAAAAACAATATTAAACCCAAAGAAACCGTTATCCTTCACATTGAGAGCCAGGATAAATCATCGTATGGTACTATAAAAGATATTTTGGCGAAGCAGGTAAATATTGAAGAGATAAAATTTAATGAACCTTCCGCAAATGCAGTTATAACTATTGTTGTGGGAAAAGAAAAAATCCATATAGAAACAAAAAATGAAATTGATGTAGTGGCCCAAAAAGATAAGATGCTTAAAGACCTGGCTTATCTTAAGAGTTTCTTAAATACCGTAGATAGAA
Organism: Ginsengibacter sp.; assembly: GCA_039931355.1. GTDB lineage: Bacteria > Bacteroidota > Bacteroidia > Chitinophagales > Chitinophagaceae > Ginsengibacter. The sequence goes on along the minus strand of JBDTSD010000060.1, from coordinate 5,290 downwards.
AATTAAGTAACGATAAATTTGTACAGAATGCAAAACCCGAGGTAATAGAGTTGGAGAGAAAGAAAAAAAGGGATGCTGAGGAGAAGATCAACATTATACAGCAGAGCCTTTCAATCATTAATTAATTTACGAGTTGCGAATTCCTTTCTAAATGTAGACTATGAAAAATCATTTTAAGCAAACATCATTTTTTTTACTTTTTATAATAGCTGCTTTTTTTTCTGACGCACAGAGCGAAAATAAAAAACCTGTTATAACAAAAATTGAAAAATTTAAGCCACCAGTTGTTAATACATATCTTGGAGTAAATACTAATGGCGCATCTGTTACACGTGATGAAGCCAATCAATTAGTAACCTTGCCTCTTAAAATAACGGATACGAAAACAAATATCTATCCCATTGATTCTTATCATTTTTTATACAAAAGGAAAGGAGTAATTGAAGATGAAGAAACCGGCCGTAAGCAGGTAGCATTCACGACCATTTCGGATTTGTTTGAAAAGAGCCCACTTCCGAAAATATGGATTGATAACATACAAAATGGTTTTCAAACGGGTGAGGAATTATACTTTTTTGATATTGTTGTGAAGGATAAAGCAGGTAGAAGATTCTTTGCCCCTGACCTCAAAATAACCATTCAATAGAAATGTTGTCAATAAGAAGTGCGGGTTTTGAAGACCTTCAATTAATTCAAAAATTAGCATATGAAATCTGGCCTTCAGCTTACAGTGACATCCTGGCCACCGATCAGCTTGCCTACATGTTGGATAAAATCTATTCTCTCAGTTCGTTACAACACCAATTTGCCATTTTAAAACACACTTTTATTCTAGCTTTTGAAAACGGCAATGCCACTGGTTTTGCATCTTATTCAGCAAATGAAAATAGCGACGCCTATCATTTGCATAAGATCTATGTATTACCACAACAGCAAGGAAACGGTACCGGTAAATTTATTTTAAACAAAATAATAGAATCTATACGCTCTGCTGGTGCAAACTCACTGGATCTGAATGTAAATCGCTATAATAAAGCGAAAACTTTTTACGAAAGGCTCGGATTTAAAATTATGAAAGAGACTGATATTGATATAGGGCATGGCTATTATATGAATGACTATATTATGAAATTAGAATTATAACCATTTCCCTCCATTTATCTTGCCCGCTCTTCCATCTACTAAATATCAATATCTATACATTTTTATGTAGGTAATAACAGCGTATATTGGTAAAATAATTTTCATAGTCCTTTACTTATAAAAACATTTCTGGCCGATAAATTTGCTGTTTATTTATTTGCGTATGAAAAAGCAAATCATATTTTTTTGTTTGTTAGTCTGCTTTGTGAGCAATGCATTTGCACAAGGCAAATTTGTAGATAGCCTGAAGAACTGGCTAAAAAACAATCCCACAATTGACTCACAGTATATTCACACGTTACACAGAATAAGTTATCGCCTTAGTGAAAAAGATGTAAAACAATCCTTTCAATATTATGAAAGGGTTTCCATACTAAGTGACAGCCTCAACTTTACATTTGGCAAATCACTTGCCCAAATAAACCTCGGAATCTTACTTTACAATTCAGGGAATTTTGATGCCAGTAATGGCGCTTTCTTCAAAGCTATAGACTATGCGGAAGCTTGCGGCGCTCTAAGGTTGAAGGCCGTATCTCTTAATAATGCCGGTGATAATTTCAGGACCTTAAAAGACATTGATAAATGCCGGCAATACACCATGCAGGCAATAGATATCAATAAAAAATTAAAAGCCTGGAGAGGAGTAGCCATTAACTATGAGTTGCTGCACGAATGCGACCTCGACCAGGAGCAATACGGCAGCGCTAAGGAAAACTTATTAACGGGAATGCCTTTCGCTCTCCAAGCAAATGAAAGCTATATTCTTTCGCAATATTATGTTGGCTTTGGAAAACTACAAGCGATAAATCATCATACTGATTCAGCAGTTTTTTATTTCAAAAAAGCTATGGCGCAAGCCGCTTTAGAAAATGATGTTCGCAACGAATACCAGGTATATCTTGCGGAAGCTACCTATCTTAAAAATTTGCCTTCGCAGAAAAAATTGGTTTTACTTGATAGTGCATTGGACATCGCCAAACGAACAAGTTATTACCAGGGAATATCTAAAGCTGCAGAGCAATTAGCTTCGGTCTATGATGAACTGGGAAACAAAGACTCGTCTATGATTTATTACCGTGTGTACCGTAAAGCATTTGATTCTTTGTTTTCTGAAAACAACAGGCGGAATATCATAATAAACGAGTCTGAATGGTTATTAAAGAAAAAAGAAATCGAAAACAGCCATCTTCATGAACTTTCTCAATTACAATCGAGGCAGATCGTTTTTAAAAATGCTTTGCTAATTGCAGTGGTTATCTTGCTCATTCTTACCATTGTTATCGCTTTTTTTGTAAACAAATCTTTCCAGTCCAGGAAAAAAAGAGAAGAGGTCGTGTTCAAACAGAAAATCGCTGAATCGCAAATACAATCACTTCGTGCACAGATGAATCCTCATTTTATTTTCAATAGCCTGAATAGCATTGAAAATTTTATGATGCAAAACGAAAAGCGGAAGGCAAGTGATTACTTGCACAAATTCGCACTTCTTGTAAGAAAAATATTAGATAGCAGCCGCGATGAAATTACAACTGTTGGTATGGACATGGAAGCATTGAAATTATACATTGAGCTGGAACAAATGAGGTTCAACAACAAATTTTCTTACGAACAAAATGCTGATACGGAATTGTTGAATGGTTATTACAATGTGCCGTCACTCTTGATACAACCGTATGTGGAGAATGCAATCGTGCACGGCATTGGCCACAGCGACAAAGCGAATCTCAAACTTACTGTTTCCGCTGTGCTGGAAGAAGGTTATATAAAATATACTATTGAAGACAATGGGATAGGAAGAAGCCAGTCGGAAAAGTATAATAAGATGAATAAAAGAAACCATAAAAGTGTCGGGCTTAAAATAACTGAGGACAGGATTATGCTTTTCAACCAGGCACAACATACAAACGGTTATGTAAAATTTACTGATCTCTACGCATCCAATGAAGAACCCGCCGGTACAAGAGTTGAAGTAAAAATTAAAGCCAGTTAATATGGAAAAAATTAAGGCAATTCTTATAGATGATGAGTTTAACAGCCTGCAAAATCTTGAAAAAAAATTACAAGAATTTTGTCCTGATGTGGATATTGTTGCAATAACACAAAAGCCGGAGGATGGCATATTGCTAATCAGGCAGCATCATCCGGATGTGGTTTTTCTTGATATCGAAATGCCAAGAATGAGTGGCTTCAGGTTGTTAGAAGAATTGGGAGAATATGATTTTGATATTATTTTCACCACAGCTTATAATCATTACTCAATTGATGCTATTCGCATCAGCGCATTTGACTACCTGGTGAAGCCGATTGGCATAGAAGAACTTCAGCAGGCAGTGGAACGGCTTACCAAATCGAAGGTTTCGCAAACAAAAGAAAAAATAGATATTCTAAAAAGATCTTTGAGCGACAACAGGAACCAGGAAGATAAAATCGCCATTTCCACATCAGAAGGAATAGAATTCGTTCCTATAAAAAACATTTTGCACATTGAATCAAAATCTAATTACAGCAAGATCTATTTACCGGAGGATAAAACTATTATGGTTTCAAAAATTCTAAAAGATTTTGAGGAAATGTTGCTGCCCTATAATTTTCTCCGCATTCACAATTCTCATCTTATCAACCTGAACTACATAAAAAAGTATATGCGCAAAAACGGCGGCCAGGTTATGTTACAGGATGGTACAGTAATCGAAATTTCAAGAAGAAAAAAAGAAGAATTTTTAAAAATGATTGGGAGCTGATTGGTCAATAGCCAATGCCCTATCTTCCACATACCAGTTACCTTATACCTGATACCTCATCCTTGCTTCCTTTCAATACACCAACTGATGCGTTTGTTTTATCACGCCCATTACAAAAATGCTTTGTACATGTCCCATATTTTCCAGTTGGCTTAATTTATTTACATGAAAATCATAATAAGTATTCATGTCTTCGCATGCCACCTTCAGCATAAAATCGAATTCACCGGAAATACTGTAACATTCAATCACTTCGTTTAAATCATGAATAGATTTAATAAATTTTACGCCTGCATTTTTACTATGCTGCTTTAGCGAAACATAACAGATTACAATCAATCCCTTATTCACCTTCGCATGATTTACCAATGTCGCATACTGCTTTATCACTCCTGAATCTTCCATTCGTTTTATTCGTTCATGCACAGGCGTTGTACTCAAGTGCACCTTCGCCGCTATTTCTTTGATGGTCATCCTTGCGTTTAACTGCAGCAACTTCAGTATAGCAAGATCTTTATCATCTACAGTGTACGATAGAGTTCCTGTTTCTTCTTTTTTCGAGCCTTTTGACATACCAGTTTGTTTATTTATTCTTTTAAAGTGTCTAATTTATGACTTTTGTCCTAAAGTTATTGCAACTGGTAGGATTTTATTCTGGTATTAAGTAAATTTGCTGTCTAAAAAATTAATTACATGTCAACAGCAACAAAAAACCATATTGACTTCAGCCTTAAAAATAAGGTGAAGGACATGAGCCTTGCAGAGTGGGGCCGCAAAGAAATAAAACTCGCAGAAGCTGAAATGCCAGGACTTATGGCATTAAGAGAAGAGTTTGGAAGTAAAAAGCCTTTAAAAGGAGCACGTATAGCCGGCTGTCTCCACATGACTATTCAAACTGCGGTGCTTATCGAAACCCTGATAGACTTAGGCGCAGAAGTAAAATGGAGCTCTTGTAATATATTTTCAACCCAGGACCAGGCTGCTGCTGCTGTAGCAGCGGAAGGTATAGGAGTTTTTGCCTGGAAAGGCCAAACGCAGGCAGAAAGCGATTGGTGTATAGAGCAAACTTTATTTTTTGGCAGCCAGGATCGTCCTTTGAACATGATACTTGATGATGGCGGAGATCTTACAAATATGGTATTTGATCAATATCCGGAGCTTATTCAACACGTGAAAGGTTTATCAGAAGAGACTACCACAGGTGTTCACCGTTTATATGAAAGAATGGAAAAAGGCACTTTACCCATTCCGGCAATCAACATAAATGACTCTGTTACCAAGTCTAAATTTGATAATAAATATGGCTGTAAAGAGAGCCTGGTAGACGCTATAAGAAGAGCAACGGATATAATGATGGCAGGCAAAGTTGCTGTTGTTGGCGGATACGGTGACGTGGGTAAAGGATC
>JBDTSD010000059.1:0-23473 GCA_039931355.1 Ginsengibacter sp. | reverse complement strand
GGTCAAATAAAATAGACGCTGAATTAAAAAAGTCCTTTTTTAAATTTCAGAAGAAAGTGAAGCACCTAAATATTCCCGGTTCATACGTGCAATGTTTTCTACTGAAATCCCTTTGGGACATTCAGCTTCGCATGCATAAATATTTCCGCAGTTGCCAAAACCTTCTTTATCCATTTGGCCCACCATATTTAATACACGCGTATTTCTTTCTGGTTCGCCTTGTGGAAGTAATGCGAGTTGGGAAACTTTTGCGCTCACAAATAACATTGCAGAGCCATTGGGGCATGCCGCAACGCAGGCGCCACAACCGATGCAGGATGCGGCCATAAAGGATTCGTCAGCCTTATATTTATCAATTGGGATCGCATTGGCATCAACAGCGTTACCGGTATTTACCGAAATATAACCACCAGCCTGTATTATATGATCAAAAGCTTTCCTGTTTACAACGAGGTCTTTTATTACCGGGAATGCTGCTGATCTCCAGGGTTCCACCACAATGGTATCACCATCTTTGTAGGCACGCATATGTAGCTGGCATACTGTGTTTCTTTGCCATGGCCCATGCGCTCTCCCATTTATATACATGCTGCACGACCCGCAAATTCCTTCACGGCAGTCATGATCAAAAGCGATGGGATCTTTGCCTTCATTTATCAGGCGCTCATTCAGCACATCAAACATTTCAAGAAAAGACATCTCAGAAGAAATATCTTTTACGTCATATGTTTCAAACCTTCCCTTCGACTCATGGTTTTGTTGGCGCCAGATTTTTAAAGTAAGATTCATTGTGTAATGTTCCATCTGTTCTTTTTTTGAAAGGTTTATTTATATGAACGCTGCGAAGGCTTCGCAACATCAAAATGCAATTGCTCTTTATTTAATCTTTCATCAGCTCCTGTATATTCCCATGCTGCAACATAAGAGAACTGTGCATCATCACGCATTGCCTCCCCCTCGGGTGTTTGCATTTCTTCCCTGAAATGACCACCACAACTTTCTTTACGGTTAAGGGCGTCAATGCACATAAGTTCCCCCAACTCTATAAAGTCGGCGACTCTTCCAGCCTTCTCTAATTCAGGATTTAATTCATAAGCATCTCCGGGTATTTTCACATTCTGCCAAAATTCAATTTTAAGTTTTCTTATTTCATCTATTGCTGAGATAAGCCCTTCGGCATTACGTGCCATGCCGCACTTTTCCCACATTATCTTTCCCAATCTTTTATGGAAACTTTCTACTGATTCTGTTCCCTTAATGCTCATTAGCTTTTCTAATTTTTGCTTTACCTCATTCTCAGTTTCTTCAAAAGCCGGATGTGTTGTAGGAATGGGTGGAGTACGTATTTCATCTGCCATGTAATTTCCAAGCGTATATGGAATTACAAAGTATCCATCTGCCAGCCCTTGCATTAAAGCAGACGCCCCAAGCCTGTTGGCCCCATGATCACTGAAGTTGGCCTCACCCAGTGAATACAAACCGGGCACGGTTGTCATCAATTCATAATCTACCCAAAGTCCGCCCATAGTATAGTGCACCGCAGGATAAATTCGCATAGGAACATTATAGGGATTCTCTCCTGTAATTTTTTCATACATCTCAAAGAGATTACCATATTTCTCTGCAATTACTTCTTTACCTAATCCTATAACGGTATTATCATCTGTCTCTTCCATTCCTCTTTTACCCATTTCTACCTTACCATATCTTTTGATGGCGTCAGCAAAATCAAGGAACACCGCCATCTTCGTGGTGCCGACACCGTAACCAGCATCACATCTCTCTTTCGCGGCACGTGAAGCAACATCACGCGGCACAAGATTCCCGAATGCAGGATAACGTCTTTCTAAATAATAATCACGCTCTCCATCCGGTATTTCGGAGCCGCGGCGTTTATCATCTTTATTTTTTGGCACCCATATTCTTCCATCGTTTCGCAGGCTCTCGCTCATAAGTGTGAGCTTGCTTTGATGGTCGCCACTAACGGGTATACATGTGGGATGTATTTGTGTAAAACAAGGATTCGCAAACCAGGCTCCTCTTTTATGTGCCTTCCATGCCGCGGTTACATTGCTTCCCATGGCATTTGTGCTCAGGTAAAAAACGTTTCCGTAACCACCGGAGCATATCAGCACAGCATGCCCAAAATGCTTTTCAAGTTTGCCGGTGATGAGATCTCTTGCAATAATTCCCCTCGCTTTTCCATCGATGGTTACTATGTCAAGCATTTCGTGACGGCTGTACATGGTCACATTCCCCAAAGCGACTTGCCTTTCCAAAGCACCATAAGCGCCAAGTAATAGTTGTTGCCCGGTTTGCCCTGCCGCATAAAACGTGCGTTGCACCTGTGTTCCGCCAAAAGAGCGATTGCTTAACAAGCCGCCATATTCACGGGCAAAAGGAACGCCCTGTGCCACGCACTGATCAATGATGGCAGTACTTACTTCAGCAAGGCGATGAACATTTGCTTCGCGTGAGCGATAATCGCCGCCCTTTATTGTTTCATAAAAAAGACGAAATACAGAGTCACCGTCATTCTGATAATTTTTTGCAGCATTTATGCCTCCCTGCGCAGCGATTGAGTGCGCACGGCGCGGGCTATCCTGGAAACAAAATGCCTTTACTTTATAACCGAGTTCCCCAAGCGATGCTGCCGCGGAAGCACCTGCAAGCCCTGTCCCTATTATTACAACTTCAAGCCTGCGCTTATTGGCAGGACTTACAAGTTTTACATGGCTTTTATATTCGTTCCATTTTTGTTCGAGATCACCTTTAGGAATTTTTGCGTCTAATGCCATACGTTAGTATTAATATTTGTTTTTAAAAAGAGGCTTCTCTTTTTAAATAATTTTTTATGTAAGCCAGCCTGCCATAAACGAAATTGGCATAAAGGCAAAGAGAATACAGATTGCAAATGCATAGAAGACACCAATACCTTTTATGATCGGCGTCCATCTCCTGTGATTAATTCCAAAAGTTTGAAAGGCGCTTTGGAAGCCCTGCAATAAATGGAAGAGAAGCGAAACCAAACCGATCATGTACAGGACAAAAAATAAGGGATTTGTAAATATCTCTTTCATTTCGAGATAAAGATTCTTTTGTGCTCCATGAAAATACATTTCATTTTTTGTGCCAGCCCAAAAATGATATAAGTGCATGACAAGAAACAACAATAAAAAAGTACCCAGCCAGCCCATCGTACGGCTATACCATTTTATTTTTGGAGGATAATTATGTTTTGCATAAGAAATTTTTCTTGCTGATCTATTTTGCTTCCACAACAACAAGCCCTGAACTATGTGTAGTATAAAGCCGGCAAATAATCCTATTTCTATAAAACGCATAAAAAAATTTCGGCTCATAAAGTAAGCAGCCTTATTAAAAGTAACCCCGCCGTCATCATAAAATATCATCGCATTTATAGAGGCATGAACTATAAGATATATAATAAGAAAAAAGCCGGTGAGGGCCATCACAAATTTTTTTCCTATTGAAGAAGTAAATAGCTGTTTCCAGGTCATATAGTCAGGGAGTTGATAAATTTCAGATAAGCAAAAATACTACAGGAAGTTTAAAAAGCTTATTGATAAATGTTTTTTGCAATGACGAACAAAATAAAATTTATGAGTTCAGCCTGCGGAATATTACATTATCAACCTGGCTAAAAACCACATCGGGCTTCATGGTACGCCATTGAGGAAAATTGAAGAGCTCTACATAATTATTGAGGCGGGCTTTTTTAAAATCATATTGCGTTGCTTCCGGCATATTCAGGCAAACTATCCAACCGTTGTTATCATTTACATCTTCGTACCATTCTTCATAATAGCTATCGTCGCTGCTGTGAAAGTTGAGAACGTTTTCCGCAATAAGAATAAACTTCTTTATTCCCTCTCTTAAGAAATCATCTATCACATCGCGCTTCAATCGCATGATATCATTTTCAATAGCGTCGTTCCATTCGCCAATCAATTCGATAATGGTGTATTGCTCCTGGTAATCCGCCATCAAGACTTTCATATAAAGCGTGGAACTGCCAAACTCGTCCCACATAGGATGTATATAATAATTGTACACCGTTTGCGTAAATGCAAACTCACTGTATTCCCTGCCATAAAAAGGAGATCGCTCATCATTTTCTGAAGTATATAAATATTGCCAGTTATCGTATGGTTCTATATTTTGCAAGTTTTTATTAAAATTTTTAAATGAAAAAACTACAGCAAATTTAATTTATTAAAGCTTTTCAAATCGCAGCTTTTCTTTCATGAATAGTAATAAAAAAGGCTGCCATAAAAAAAGCAGCCTTCAAAAACAAACAAACAAATAAATTATTCTACAACAAGCTTATCAGCAAAAACAGATTTATTATCTGAGCCGGTAATTTTAATCATATAAACGCCCGCTGCCTGTTTGCTGCGCAATTGAAAATTTTCAACCTGGCCCGGCGCTTTGATGTAAACGATTTTATTTGCTATCGCGCGGCCCTGCAAATCGGTCAATGCAATTTTATATTCGCCGGTACTTTTTTTATCAAAAGTTATTTTGAACTGGCCATCTGTAACGGGGTTAGGATATACTGAAATGAACCTGTTGCCTATTACTTCAAAATTAGTAAGCGCCGGAGTTCCCAAAGAATTCTGTTTATCTCTTTCATTAAGAAGATTACCGCTGGCAAGGTCAGATGCATTAAATACTTGTCCTTCCGTGGTGATTTTTGCGGCAGATAAATCCTGTACGTTCACTTTATAAAACCCCTCAAATGTATTGGCGCTGCTGATCAGCACTTTGTTATCATTGTCCACAGCTGCACCATTCAATGTATATGTTGGAGAAAGATTGGTGATCGCCCCTTTATACGTCGCTATCCTGGTATTTACATCAATAACAAATACATTCCTGGTAGCAGTAAAAAGATATAATTTTCCAAAGGCATCAGCAACTAAGTCGCCGCCCCAACTGCTACATTTATTATGAACAGAAATACCATTATTACTTTCAGCATCTACAAGATTTCCCAGATCGGCAATTACCACTTTCTTGCCGGTTGTAAAACGAATAAGATGATTACCGTCGTTAGTAAGCGCATAGCCATTACCGTCGGCACCTATCGTCATGCGGGTAATATTTAATGCCTCATCACTAAAGTTCTCATTTATAATTAAAGGCTGTTTTACCGTATAAAATGCAGATGCGCCATTTGCCTGCTTAGTATCAAGCCACATCAACTGGCCGGTGCGCATCGACGAGAAAAATAATTTATCGTGGCGCTTATCGTAAGCTGCTGCCGCACTCATGGCGGCTGTTGGTGTTGATTGATCAATAACTATGTTGTTTAAGCTGCCTGCTAAATTTTTATCCGGAGTTGCTATGGCATTATTGTTTATAGCTATATCAGGGACTTTGTTTGTTTCTGCATCCAGGAAAGAAAATTTTGATTTTCCATTTTCATAGAGTGTCTTGCTCATGTTGCCGGTATTCACATCAACAATCCGAATGTCAGTCCAGTTAAAATTCGCTTTTGCCTGGCCGGTAATCGCAAATACTTTGTTATCCTGTGAAAAGCCCTGTACGAAAGAAATAGTTAATAAGGCAAGGAGGGTAAATTTAAGTTTCATAGTAATTGAGTTGTTTTAGTAAATAAAGATTGGGATATAAAACTAAAGCAATATTAAATATCTCACAACACTTGTTGGTATCTTTCAACAGCTTTTTTTACACTTCCATATTTAAGTAAAAGCGACTTTGCTTTACTTTTGTCAGTAATACCGGTTTTTTCCATAACCATCTGAATGCCCCTGTTCACCAGCTTATCATTACTTAGTTTCATGTGCACCATTTTATTATCCTCTACCCTGCCAAGTTGAATCATAGCTGTAGTTGATATCATGTTTAAGATCATCTTTTGAGCCGATCCGCTTTTCATCCGGGTGCTGCCTGTAATAAATTCAGGGCCTACTACAACTTCTACAGGAAAATCAGCAAATTCACTTACGGGAGATTCCGGGTTGCAAGCAATACTTCCGGTAACGATATTTTTTTCCCTGCATTTTGTCAATGCGCCGATTACATACGGCGTGGTGCCGCTCGATGCTATGCCCACTACTACATCTTTCGCAGAAATGTCATATTTTTTTAAGTCCTTCCATCCCTGCTTTGCATCATCTTCCGCAAATTCTACCGCAGTAGTAATCGCTTTTTTCCCGCCAGCTATAATGCCAATAACAAGTCCAGGCGACACGCCATACGTAGGCGGGCACTCACTTGCATCTAAAATGCCCAACCTGCCGCTGGTACCTGCGCCAATATAAAACAGCCTGCCGCCAGCGAGCATCTTATCGCTCACAGCATCTATTAGTCTTTCTATTTGCGGGAGCGCCTTTTGTATAACCACGGCAACCTCCCTATCCTCATTGTTGATGCCACTGAGTATTTCGGCAATCGACATTTTTTCAAGGTGCCTGTAATGGGAGGGTTGCTCGGTAACTTTAATAAATGCCATTTACTACCTGATTATTTTTGCGGTAAAACTATGCAATGAATTTTATTTTAGGAAAAGGATGTGCAGACAATTACACCAGGCTTCAGCAAAGAAAATTTTCTATGTTAATCTATAAAAGGAATAGGTATTACAATATTCTTTAAACAAAAAGCTGCCAGGAGGACCTGGGCAGCTGATCTTTAGAAATTTAATAAGAGCGTCTTACAATAATTTTTTAAACGTTGGATTCCTTTTAGGAACACCTATTAAAACTACTATCGTTTTTTTAATTCCTCAATTTCTCTCTCCAACTTGGTAATAGTGGCGTTAATATTGTACAGCCTTTTACCCTTTTTTGATATTTTAAAAGTAGGATGAACTGTTTTGAGTTCTTCTTTATATTCTTTTAATTGCTCGTTTAAAGTTTTCAGTTTACTAACTACTTCCGTTTTTCTAATTGCCCTTGCCATGGTTTTAAATTTGATTTAAGAAGCATAAAACTAATAAAATAAATTTCTTTTAAATCAACCATTTTCGTTTTTTATTTTAAGCTTATTTTTTCACTGGTGGGCGGAAAAATAGGGAGCCAAATAATTAGTACTCACCCTTTCTGGAAAAGGTTTACAGCCATTCCAATTAATTATGCATAAACTGCTGCCGCCTGTTAATGTAAACAGGCCGAAACGACATGCATAATTGTAGGTTATTTATTCATATTATCTTCGTCTTTTTCTGTCACTGTTTGATTTTTACAATTGTTATTGCTATTATACTTTATAAACCTAACTCAATACAATAAGCTTTATGATTGATTCTCTTGAAAAAATTCCGGTAGAAATTTTTGCGACGCCGCAGCAAGGCTCGTTCTTTGTTGCTAAAATAATTGCTGATCTTATAAAAGAAAAAAATGCGAAAGGCAAGAAGGCAGTAATAGGGCTGGCAACCGGTTCTACCCCAAAATCCTTGTATGCAGAACTCGTAAAAATGCACCGGGAAGATGGGCTAAGTTTTAAAAATGTAATTACTTTCAATCTTGATCAGTATTATCCAATGGAACCCGATGCATTGAATAGTTATCATTATTTTATGCGTAAATATCTATTTGAGCAAACAGATATTGATCCGGAAAATTATTTTTTACCGAACGGCCTTATTCCAAAAGAAAAAATTAAAGAACATTGCGCGGAATATGAAAATAAGATCGAGGACGCAGGCGGCCTTGACATTCAAATATTAGGAATAGGAAATAATGGCCACATTGGTTTCAATGAGCCCGGCTCCCCTGTTTACTCTAAAACCAGGTTGATCACTTTAGATAACTCCACCAGGCTGGCCAATTCACATGAGTTCGGAAATATTTCTGATGTGCCCCGCATGGCCATTACCATGGGCATAAGCACCATTCTCAAGTCGCGGCGGATTATATTGCTTGCCTGGGGTAAACCTAAGGCGCCCGTTATTCAAAAAGCAGTAGAGGGTAAACCAACGGAAGAGATACCGGCATCTCTTCTACAAAATCATGATGATTGCCAATTTGTATTGGATGAGTTTGCGGCATCCGAGCTCACACGTTTTAAATCTCCGTGGCTTACCGGCGATTGTGAATGGACGCCAAACATGATAAAGAGAGCGGTTATAAACCTCTCGTTAAAATTAGATAAACCTGTACTCAGCCTCACTGATCATGACTACAATGAATTTGGCCTTAGTGATTTGTTGGTGGAAAAAGGCGATGCCTATGGTACGAACCTCGAAGTATATTATATGTTGAGAGATAGCATCACGGGGTGGCCGGGTGGCAAACCCAATTCTTCCATACCCAATCATCCGGAAAGAAGCCTGCCATTCCCAAAAAGAGTGCTTATTTTTTCTCCGCATCCTGATGATGATATTATAAGTATGGGAGGCACATTTATGCGCCTTCACGACCAGGGGCATGACGTACACGTTGCTTATCAAACCAGCGGGAACATTGCTGTGACTGATGAATTCGTAACAAGGTTTCTTGACTTCACCGTAGGTTTCGAAAAAATATTTGATATTGACAATACCATTAGCCAAACAATCTTCAACCAGGCAAGCGCCTACATCAATGAGAAAAAGGCAAGTGAAAAAGATAGTGAAGAAATAAGAAGTATCAAGGGATTGATAAGACGATGTGAAGCAAGGGCAACCTGCAAATATGTTGGGCTGACCGAAGAGCAAATTCATTTTATGAATCTCCCGTTTTACGAGACAGGCACCATAGAAAAAAAACCAATGAGCGATGAAGATGTGAAACTAACAGTAGACCTTATGCGTAAAATAAAGCCGCAACAAGTATTCTGCGCGGGCGATCTTGCAGATCCGCACGGGACGCATAAAGTTTGTATAGATATAATACTTGCGGCACTGGACTTTATGAAAAAAGCAGGCGATGAATGGCTGGCAGATTGCCGTGTATGGCTATATAAAGGTGCCTGGGAAGAATGGGATATAAGTGAAATAGAAATGGGTGTTCCCATGAGCCCCGACCAGGTAAGAAAAAAACGTTACGGAATTTTTATACATCAATCACAAAAGGACAGTGTGCCCTTCCAGGGAAGTGATAATAGGGAGTTTTGGCAAAGAGCGGAAGAAAGAAATGCAAATACTGCTGACTTGTATGCAAGACTCGGGCTTACAAGGTATGCGGCAATGGAAGCATTTGTGAGGTTGCCTATTTGATGTGATTGGTATTGATAGAATTTTTGTTTTATCTTTTTTGTTGAACTGCAATAAATTAAATATTGAGGCTAGCTCCGTATGAAATTACCACACACATTTGCGAAAAATAAAAAACACATTCATGCAATAGTTGAAACCCCAAAGGGATGTGCAGCAAAATATAATTTCGATGAAGAATCCCAAATGTTTAGGCTTAAAAAAATCCTTCCTGAAGGGTTGAGTTTCCCCCTGCATTTTGGCTTCATCCCGTTTACAAAAGCCGAAGATGGTGACCCTGTAGATATATTAATTCTAATGGACGAGCCCTCGTGGCCGGGATGTATTATAGAATGTAAATTGCTTGGGGTAATAGAAGCAGAGCAAACAGAAAATGGAGAAACGGCAAGAAATGACCGCATGATTGCAAGCGCTGTTGCCTCTAACAGGTATAAAGACATAAAATCAATTTTTGCTTTAGATGCTTACCTGGTTGACGAGGTAATAAATTTTCTTATTTCCTATAATCGGCTTGAGAAAAAAGAATTTAAGGTAATTGGAAGGCAAGGCCCGCAGGCAGCAATAAGCCTTGTAAAAAAGCAAATGACCGAAACGAAAGAGTAGGAAGTACTGAGTCACCAATATCTATGGCTGATAAAATTTTAACGTGCGCTCCATCCCCATTTTAAAAACTCTGGAAAGGCTTTGCCCCATGTAGCCACGTTGTGCATGCCGTCTTTTAGTTCCATATAATGAATGTCCTTATCAGGATCGTACCCCTTTTTTATCAGCTCTTCTATAAGAGAAAGCGTATCATCAATAGAATCAATTATCCCATTATTATTTCTATCAGCCATTTCGTCAAGGGTGCCGGTTTCAAAGAAAAACTTCAACCATGGGAAATATTCACCGCTTCGTATCTGGGCGTGCATAATCCTGTGGTTGTATTCATCAAAAGAAGGGTCTTCCTGGTCAACCTTTCTCCACCACAAGGATCCGCTAAAAACACCAGCTTTTGTAAATTCCTTTGGATGGTTCCACACTATGTCAAGTGCGTTTAGCCCTCCCAGTGAGAAGCCGCAAAAAGACTTTTCCCTGAAAGAAAAAAGATTGTACTGTATTTTTAAAAAAGGAAGTAATTCTTCAAAAATGAACCTCTGATAAGCGTGCGCTTTAGCGCCTCTTCCTTTAAAATCTAAAAATTTTGCCGTGCCATACTCATTCTTGCGATCGGCACTGCAGTGTATGCCTACACAAAACAAAGGCGATATTAAATTGTCACGGTATAATTCACCGAGAATATTTTTAAAATTCATCGTTACGAGATCCTGTCCATCATTAATAAGTAAAAGGCTTAATTCTCCGGGAGCAGAAATATCTACGGGTAAATAAATATCAAATATTACATCTCTTTTTAGTAATTCAGAATAAAGAATGTGAGTTTCAGTAAGTGTGCTTTCCAATTTTTCCGTTTGCATATAGCGGCCAAAAATAGTCAAAAAATAGAATTTAAGAACCAATGGAAGCTGGATGCTTCTGTGAATAGACGCATCCCGTTTAAGTTTCCACTAAACGTACTTCGCCTCAAAATTTAATTTTGTTAAATTGTGAATCAAAAAATATATTTGATCAACATAATTTTTTTTCCTCTAATTCATACAGGCATCTAAAAAAATAACATGAAAAAAATAGGGATATTATTCGGCAAAGAAAGAAGCTTTCCCGAAGCTATAATTGAAAGAATAAACAGCAAGAACATAAAAGATATACTTGCAGAACCTGTTCACATAAATAAAGTGGTACAAGGCGAAAGTAGTGGCTATGCTGTGATTATTGACAGAATATCGCAGGATGTTCCATTTTACAGGGCATACTTAAAGAACGCCGCGGTTTGCGGAGCAGCCGTAATAAATAATCCTTTTTGGTGGAGCGCAGATGAAAAATTTTTTAATAATTGCCTCGCCGTCAAAATAAATGTTCCTGTTCCTAAAACAGTAATCATTCCCTCCAGCACCATGCCCGTTGATACCAGCGATCAATCTTTTTCAAACCTGGAATATCCCATGGATTGGGAATCAATTTTTAAATACATAGGATTTCCTGCCTACATGAAACCACACGCCGGCGGCGGTTGGAAAAATGTATATAAAGTTGAGAACCCGGACGATTTCTTTTCCAAGCATGGAGAGACGGGTGAATTGATAATGATGCTGCAAGAGGAAATAGTGTTTGATGAATATTACCGTTGTTATGGCATCGGGGGGAAGCATGTGCACATTATGCCTTATGAACCGCGCAACCCACATCACTTAAGGTATGTGGCAGACTTTAAACCCGACAAAGAAAGAACTGAGCTCCTGACTTATTTAGTTCTGAAAATCTGCAATTACCTGGGGTATGATTTTAACACGGTTGAGTTAGCATTACGCGATGGAGTACCTTATGCTATTGACTTTTGCAATCCTGCACCTGATGCTGAAATTACAAGTGTAGGCCAGGAAAATTTTGACTGGGTTGTAGAAACTTCAGCGAACTATGCAATAGAAAGAGCACAACAGCAGGAAGATGATAAAGACAATCTCACCTGGGGAGAGTATGTAACAAGAAGTGCGAATGGGAAGAAGTTAATTGGATGATTAGTTGATTGGTTGATTAGTTAATTAGTTGGTCAATGGTCAATAATTAAAAAACTAAATCTTAGGTAAGTAGTTTGTTTTAACTCATTCTAAATTGTTGATATTTGACACTTGATTCTTGATACTTAATTCTTAATACTTAATTCTTAATTCTTAATTCTTAATTCTTAATTTTCAATTCAACACATGGCAAGCATTTCCTACAGGCATTTTACGCTCGGCGTGGAAGAAGAATACATGGTGGTAGATCCTGTGACACGTGAGCTTAAAAGCCATGAACAAAAAATTGTTCAGGAAGGAGAAAAAGTTATTAAAGATAAAGTGAAGGCTGAAATGCACCAGGCCGTAGTGGAAGTAGGCACTGATATTTGCCAAAATATTGATGAAGCCTTCGTGGATGTAGCAACTCTTCGCAAAACGATAAGCGGAATTGCAGATGGACTCGGCCTTTGGGTGGGCGCTGCCGGCACACATCCGTTCAGCCATTGGGAAAGCCAGTTGATTACTGACCACGCCCGGTATTTTGATATAGTAAACGAATTACAGGAAGCTGCGCGGAGCAATCTCATTTTTGGCTTGCATGTACACGTGGGTATGGAGAACCGTGAAATGGCCATTCATATTGCCAACTCTGCCCGCTATTTCTTGCCACACATTTATGCATTGAGTACTAATTCTCCTTTTTGGGAAGGAAGGAAAACCGGGTATAAATCTTTTCGCACAAAAGTCTTTGATAAATTTCCACGTACGGGCATACCTGATTTTTTTGAAAGCATCGAATCTTACGATAATTATGTGAAGCTTCTTGTAAAAACAAACTGTATTGACAATGGGAAAAAAATATGGTGGGATCTTCGGGTGCATCCATTTTTTAATACTGTAGAGTTTCGTATCTGCGATGTTCCCATGACCGTGATGGAAACCATTACTATTGCCGCTCTTTTCCAAGGGATCTGCGCAAAGCTTTATAAATTAAGATTAGAAAATCTCAACTTCATTATTTATCCCCGTGCCCTCATTAACGAAAACAAATGGCGGGCAGGCCGGTACGGTATAGAAGGAAGCCTTATTGATTTTGGAAAAGAAACAGAGGTAAATACAAGGGTGCTTATTTATGAACTCCTCGATTTTATTGACGACGTAGCCGGACCGCTTGGCATTCGTAATGCTGTGGGCAATGTACATAACATGCTGGAAGCCGGCACCGGTGCAGACAGGCAACTAAAAATTTTCGAAGAAACCAACAGCTTGCCTGCTGTAGTTGATTATATTCATTCACAATTTTTGGCTGGCATATAGTACCTGGAGATATCACAAAATCAAGCGTTAACCTTTCCCAGGCTATATCTTCTAATCATTAAAATAGAACTAAAGTTGGGTAACTATTAACTCCTTTTCGCTACCCTTTTTTTATTTTTGCTTTAACATCTCCAGGAAATGGAGCTGCGTATTTATTCCCGTAAACTTTTATTATATGAAATATCTAAATGCAATATTTGTTACCGCTTTAATGATTGGCGGTTTCTCATGTTATTCTCAAAAAACCCCTAAAAAGGCCGACAAAACAGAAGACCTTTCAAAATATAGTAAGGCAACTTTTGCCGCCGGCTGTTTCTGGCACGAAGAAGCTTTATTTGAAAGTGTAAAAGGTGTAAAGGAAGCTGTATCAGGCTATGCCGGCGGAACTACATCGAATCCAAGTTATGAATCTATAGAGACAGGCAATACCGGTCACGCTGAAACGGTAATGGTATATTATGATCCTTCTCAAATTTCTTATGCCACCTTACTGAAAGTTTATTTCGCGGGCCAAAATCCCACGCAGGTAAACGGCCAGGGGCCTGACCGTGGTACACAATACCGCTCTATCGCTTTTTATGCTAACGATTCTGAGAAGAAACAAATAGAAGATTATATAACTAAAATGAATGCATCCGGAAAATTCAATGCCCCGATAGCCGCACAGGTAATGCCTTTGAAAAAATTCTGGGTAGCAGAGGATTATCACCAGGATTATATTGCCAACAATCCAAACGGAGGGTATGTGCAAAATGTTTCCATCCCTGAAATAAAACATTTTCAAAATGCATACCCCGAGCTGGTAAAGCCTGATCATAAGTTCTAAAAATCTAACGCTGAGACCTTATTGATAAAATGAATTGCCTCTGTTTAATAAACTTTTAAAAGTATTATTAGACAGGGCTCGATTAATTTCTTTTTATTTATTAAATATTCTTAAAGCCTGAACTTGCTTTTCATTGTATTATTAAGGAGGAGCAATAATTAAAATAAGTGTGCTATTATATAGAGGCAGTTTACACGTTGAAGAAAGCAAAGTAGCGGCTGCTCCAAAAAGCTTCTGCTTTTGAACCCTCCTTTGGAGGCAGGGAGGCTTCAATCCCTTACTTTTGCAAAAAAGTATAATATTATGCAGGTAATGCTTGTAATACACAATTTACTGCGCTGGTTGATTTTGCTCTTTGGGCTATGGACCGTTTTGAATGCAATAGGCGGTTTAATCAGTAAAAAACAATTTACACCAGGCGATAACAGGAGCAATTTTTTTTTCATGCTAAGCATGGATATACAATTGCTTGTGGGTTTAGGCTTATTTTTCAGCGGGCAATGGTTTGACAGGATGAAGCATCTTGGTGAAAATATGAAAGATGCCAACCTAAGGTTTTTCACTATGGAGCATGAAGTGTTAATGATAGTAGCGTGGATACTTGTCCATGTTGGCCGTGTCTTTGTAAAGAAAGCGCCCACTTCACAGGGCAAGTTTAGAAGAGCACTTGTTTTTTTTGGTATTACGCTCGTACTTATACTAATTGCCATACCCTGGCCGTTTAGAGAAGAAGTGGCAAGACCATTATTCAGGTGGTTTTAGAAATACACAGGGAAATTAAAAATTCCGCATCGTAAATTTCCCGCCTATTTCTCAATAAAATTTTTTAAAACTTAATGACAGAATTTTCATACGACACACCAATCATACTTATAACGAATGATGATGGCATAACGGCTCCGGGCATACGCAAATTAATAGAAGCGGTAAAAGACCTTGGACAAGTAGTAGTGGTGGCACCCGATAAGCCGCAAAGCGGAATGGGCCATGCAATCACCATCGGTGTACCTTTGAGACTGAATAAAGTAGAAGATATTTTTGAAGGTGTAGAATGCTGGCAAACAAGCGGTACGCCTGTAGATTGCGTGAAACTTGCCGTGGATAAGGTGTTACACCGGAAGCCTGATATCTGCCTCAGCGGCATAAACCATGGCGCAAATCATTCCATCAATGTTATTTACTCCGGCACTATGAGTGCTGCTATGGAGGCTTCTATTGAAAGCATCCCATCAATAGGATTTTCATTACTTGATTATAGATTTGAGGCAGACTTTACCGCTGCAAAATTTTATGTGCATAAGATTGTCAAAAGCCTGCTACAGACCAAAATGGATAAGCATCTTTTGCTGAATGTAAATATTCCTTCTGTGCCTTTAAGCGAAATGAAGGGAATTAAAATTTGCAAACAGGCTTATGCAAAATATGAGGAAGATTTTTTTGAACGCATTGATCCCCACGGTAAAAAATATTATTGGCTTACAGGTGAGTTTAAAAATTTTGATAGTGGACAAGATACTGATGTGTGGGCCTTGCAGAATAATTTTGTGAGTGTGGTACCTGTACAATTTGACCTTACCAATTATAAATTAAAAAAAGAGTTAGAAAAAAACTGGGACATATAATGTTTTTAAAGAAAGACAATTTTATTTTCGGACTTGCACTCGGATTTATTGCGCCCCTGGTTGGCTTTATGATATTCAAATTGTACAAATTTCAAAACCTTACCTTAACTGAAATGGTCCAGTGGATGAAGCTAAACCCCAACCTGATAACAGTTTCAATTAGCGTATCGCTGATGGCAAATGCGATTTTATTTACAATCTACATAAATGGACACCGCGATAAAACGGCTAAAGGAATTTTTGTTCTTACCGTTATTTATGCAATTATTGCGATGATTTTTAAATATTGGTAGCCCGCTTCGCTGTATTTTTCTTTCACTGAAGCATTTCTGCATTTCTTCCCGGGATCTATGTTCACATTATTTCGTACATACAATCTCAATTAATTAATTTCATCATAAAGTACTATCTTAAACCGTTTTTTACCAACGCTATTTTAAGATCCGTTTCGATAATCATCGAATTAAAAACTAATTGAATTTAAGGTAAGTATGAAGTATTACATAATTGCAGGTGAAGCATCAGGAGATCTTCATGGCAGTAACCTTATTACAGAAATCAGGAAGCTTGATGCCAGTGCAGAGATAAGGTGCTGGGGCGGAGAAAAAATGGAGGCAGCGGGAGCAACCGTTGTTAAGCATTACCGCGATCTTGCTTTTATGGGCTTCGCCGAGGTAGTGAAAAATCTTCCGGCCATTTTAAAGAACTTTAAATTTTGTAAGCAGGATATTCTGGCCTTTCACGCCGATGTAGTTATTCTTATTGACTATCCGGGTTTTAATTTGCGCATGGCGGAATGGACCAAGCTAAATAATATTAAAAATATATTTTACATTTCTCCACAGGTATGGGCATGGAAGGAAAGTCGCGTAAAATCAATAAAAAAGTTTGTTGATAAAATGATCGTAATCCTTCCCTTTGAAAAACAGTTTTATGAGACATGGAATTATGAGGTGGAATATGTTGGCCATCCTCTTCTGCAGGTAATTGACACCTTTAAGGCTGATAATCCAGACGTTGTTCCTTCGATAGATATTGTGGCTTTATTGCCAGGCAGCCGCAAACAGGAGATAAGAAAAAAGCTGCCTATAATGCTGGAAGCAACAAAAGATTTTCCTTCTATAAATTTTATTGTAGCTAAAGCACCATCCATTGACGATTCGTTTTATGAATCATTTTTGATCAGCTACAAAAATGTAAAAGTAGTTGCCAATGAAACGTACTTGCTGCTGATGCAGGCAAGCGCCGCTTTAGTTACCTCCGGAACTGCTACACTTGAAACAGCGCTGTTTGGTGTACCTGAAATTGTTTGTTATAAGGCGGGGAATATCTCTTACCAAATTGGCAAACGCCTTATAAAATTGAAATTTATTTCGCTGGTAAATCTTATTATGAATAAAGAAGTGGTAAAGGAACTCATACAAGACAAACTCACCCCGGAAAATATTACGGCGGAACTCATCAATATTTTATACGATCCCGTTAAAAGAGAGAAGATGCAATTCGACTATTATCTTCTGAGAAAGCAACTTTATGAAGGAGGGAATGCATCAGCAAAGGCGGCAAAAATTATTGTCGAAAGCATATAATTCTATTAGCGTATCGGCTATTCAGTTTCTCAAAAGCTTTATAATTATTATGATGATTGCCAGCAGGAAGAGCAATATGGAAAGCCTGTTGATTCCATGCATATAGCTGACCCATTTTGTTTTAGGAGAATTAGGATCTTTTTTTTTCAGCCACAGGTACTCAGCTATTTGTTTCCACACGCCCATATCAAAATATTATAAGATTTAAGATACCTTTCTGCAACTAATGAGTGCAATATTGCGTATTTACAATTTCAAAGTTAGTCATAAACGCAAAGTTGATTTAAGAAATGAAAAATTTTATAACGCTGCTGGTTCCTGTTTTGTTTACGCTATTTAGCTGTGCTCAAAAAAAGCAGGAAAAATATGAAGTGATGAAGACCGATGCGGAATGGAAGAAACAACTTACACCGATACAATACGATGTCACCAGGAATGAAGGAACAGAACCTGCGTTTACAGGAAAATATTGGGATAATCATGAGCAGGGCATTTACAAGTGTGTTGATTGCGGGCAGGAAGTTTTTAGCTCACAAACAAAGTTTGAAAGTGGCACCGGCTGGCCAAGTTTCTACGAACCGATAAATCCAAAGAATGTGGGTGAAACATCAGACAATAGCTTTGGTATGGTGCGTACCGAAGTACATTGCAGCAGGTGTGGCGGGCATCTTGGACATGTGTTTACTGACGGTCCACAACCAACAGGATTAAGGTATTGCATTAATTCCGCTTCTCTTGTCTTTGATAAAAAATAGATTTTATTATACAG
Source organism: Ginsengibacter sp. (assembly GCA_039931355.1). Classification (GTDB taxonomy): domain Bacteria; phylum Bacteroidota; class Bacteroidia; order Chitinophagales; family Chitinophagaceae; genus Ginsengibacter. The sequence goes on along the minus strand of JBDTSD010000059.1, from coordinate 5,569 downwards.
TGCCTTAAACAAGAATATGAGAAAACTGCTTTTACTTTTTGCCATCGCCACTTCAATATGCTTTGCATCCTGCAAGAAAGCGTCAACCGAAACCTTAAACCAGGTAATTCCTCCTACCGATACTGCCGCCATGTTAAAATATAATGGTAGCTTTTCAAACGGTCCGTCGGGAACTGTGAGTGGCCAGGTAAAAATCTATCTCAAAGACAATAAATACATTTTATCTCTCGAAAACTTTTTAACTACCAATGGCCCTGACCTTAAAGTTTATATTTCAAAAGAGATGTTCCCGGCGAATTTTATAAAGCTCGGTACCCTGCAATCAACCAACGGCAATCAACTTTATGATATACCAGGCACGCCTGATTTTACTGTTTATAAATATGCACAGATTCATTGCGAGCAGTACAATCACTTATTTGGATATGCATTATTAAGCAAATAAGATTGCTAAAACACGAGAAATAAATTTATTTTGTAGGAATGAAAAAAGTTCAAAAGAAACATCCTCTTGCCATACGATGGTTTCATTGGATAAATTTTCCTGTGCTGGCAATTATGGTGTGGAGCGGCCTTTTGATTTATTGGGCAAATGATGCATATCGCGTAGGCTGGGGCAATACCACAATCATAAAGTTTTTCCCGGATTCTTTTTTCAAAGCCTTGAATGTCCCTTTTCGATTGGCCGAAGGAATGAGTTTACATTTTGTGTTTATGTGGCTCTTTGCGATCAATGGATTTATCTATATTTTATATCTCATCTTTTCAGGTGAGTGGCGGCTCATAGTCCCCGACAGGAAATCTTTCAAAGAGTCGTGGCTTGTTGTGTTGCACGATCTGCATATAAGGAAAACAGTACCACCACAAAAAAAATACAACGCCGCACAAAGAATTGCTTATACCGGCATAATTTTTATGGGCCTCGGTTCTTTGCTCACAGGCCTGGCAATTTATAAGCCGGTACAGTTTCATTTATTAACGGCTATGCTTGGTGGTTATGAATGGGCAAGGGCAGAACATTTTATTCTAACCATATTATTTACTTTATTTTTTCTTGTGCATGTAATACAGGTTGTGCTTGCCGGGTGGAACAATTTCAGAAGTATGGTAACCGGCCTCGATGTGCTGCCGATGGAGAAAACAAGTAGCTTGCAGTTTGCAACTGCAGGAAAAAATGATGCTGTTCCGGTACCTGATAAATTGATTATTCCGGTAAAAAATATTTCAACACGAGAAGTTGCTGATGAGGAAGTGATTGAGGTAAAAGAAGTCGTCGGAGAAGATGTTCCTAATGCACAATCTCCAAAAATTGAAGAGACTAAACTCAATGACATTGAGACGGAAGAAGATAAAAAATCATTTTTAAACCCTGGCTCGCCAGGTATCGAAACTGAAAACAATGAGTTATAAAGAAGAAATTCTGATACCAGAAAAAAAGCTTAGAAACAGAACGATTATTTCATTTGTTGTTTTTATAATCTTTCTTGTTGCTGTAGTTTTTATTTGGAAATGGCTGCATAAGCAGCCACAGGAAGCAGGCGCACTAAAACCATTGCGCACCGTTTTAAATTACAACGAAAATTTTTTTTCCAGCTTTATAAGTAATAATCATTTGGCAAAACCCTTTTCACTTAAGGACGCTGCGCTGCGAGTAAGACTAAATGGAAATGTGGGCATGGATAAAAATTTTGATCCGGCAACGTGGAAGTTGAAAGTGGTAAAAAGCCCCGGAGATACTTTATCGGTATCAATAGATGAAATAAAAGCTTTGCCGAAAACTGAATTAATTTTTGATTTCAAATGTATAGAAGGATGGAGCCAGGTAACGCATTGGGCAGGTGTTAAGTTTAGCGACTTTGCTGCAATGTACCATCTTGATGCGCAAACAGATATGAAATATATGGGCCTTACAACTCCGGATAAAAAATATTATGTAGGGATAGATATGGCAAGCGCCCTGCATCCGCAAACAATATTATGCTATGAAATGAATGGGCAGCCATTGCCACTTAACCAGGGAGCGCCGCTGCGTTTAATCATACCTGTTAAGTATGGCATTAAACATCTCAAAAGAATTGGTACAATGTCGTTTAACAATGAACGCCCGCCAGACTATTGGTACGAACGCGGCTACGATTACTTTTCGGGTTTATAGCTTCAGTTTTTATATTACGGCTATAGTTTATTTCACAAGCTTACTTTCCTGCCATCAACTTTGGAAAGCATTAATGAATGATCCATTTAATCCATACCATGCATGAGCTTTTTTGAAATAAAGAGTATGTTTTATCTCACACGCAAAAAAGTTTCATAAATTATTCTCTATATCTTTATTCGCATCAAAAGACTTTAATTGATTGCAACAATATTTAGAAAAAATATGAAATTCCTACAGCAAAGAATAAACCGCAATTTATTTTTTTTAGTCATTCCGCTCTTGCTCGCCCCGGGTTTGAAGGCCCAAAACATTTCAATAAAATCTATTGATAAAGATTTGAAAAAAGCTGCAGAGCAGTACCAGGCACTAATGCAAAAAGTCCCGGAAAATGTAATGCCTGAAAGTTTTGAAAACGACAGCCTTAAAACCTGTACATCTGGTAGCTGGGTCGCAGGATTTTATCCCGGCACGTTATTATACTTGTATGAAGCGACTAAACAAAAAGCCTTGTATGCGGGAGCTTTAAAAAAAATAAAATTGATGGATAAAGAGCAATACAATACAAGTACTCACGACCTTGGTTTTATGATGTATTGCAGCTATGGTAATCTTTACCACATGTCGCCCGGGGAAAAATATAAAGCCATATTATTAAACTCAGCCCGCTCATTAATTACGCGGTTCAATCCAAAAGTTGGATGTATCCGTTCCTGGGGAAACCAGGATGATAACACAGAGTTTAAAGTAATCATTGACAACATGATGAATCTTGAATTATTGTTTTGGGCAACAAAAGTATCAGGTGATTCATCGTTTTATAAAATTGCTGTAATCCATGCCAACACTACACTTAAAAATCATTTCAGGCCAGACAATAGTTCTTATCATGTAGTAGTGTACAACCCGCAGACAGGCGATGTAATACGAAAAGAAACTGCACAAGGAGCTGCGGATGCGTCTGCGTGGGCAAGAGGACAATCTTGGGGGCTCTATGGATACACGGTAATGTATAGAGAAACAAAGAATAAGAAATATTTAGAGCAGGCGCAACGCATTGCGGGCTTTGTTTTAAACAACAAAAATTTTCCGGCAGATAAAATTCCCTATTGGGACTATGATGCACCTGGCATCCCAAATGTACAGCGTGATGCCTCAGCCGCAGCTATTATGGCTTCTGCACTTATAGAACTTTCTGGCTACAGTAATCCCGCCCTGGCAAAAAAATATTTGCAGACAGTTTCAATAATTTTGCAGACACTTTCTTCTTCGAATTATAGTGCGGCTATCGGAGAAAACGGTGGCTTTATTTTAAAACATAGTGTTGCCAGTATGCCCGCCCACGCTGAGGTAGACGTGCCGCTCCCTTATGCGGATTATTATTACGTTGAAGCAATGATGCGTTACAGGAATATAGTAAAGAAGGATAGTGATAAGGTTTCTATAAAAGCCAAAAGCATACCTCATAAATAATATAGAATGGATTTTAAAAATGAATTTTCATTAGAAAACAAAGTAGTTGTTGTTACGGGTGGTACCGGCATTTTAGGCGAAGCCTTTATAAATGGTATCACACAGGCAGGGGCTTCAGTTGGTGTTCTTGGCAGAAATGAAAAAGTAGCTGACGAAAGAGTAGCTGCCATCAAAAACTCGGGATGCAAAGCCATCTCATTGATTGCAGATGTTACCAATGAAGAGCAACTTATAAAGGCAAAGGAAAAAATAATTGATGCATACGGAAAAATAGATGGACTTGTAAATGCGGCTGGCGGAAACATACCCGCTGCGATTGTGCAACCCCGAGAAGATATTTTTGACCTTGATTTTAGTGCTTTAAAAGAAGTGATGGATCTGAATTTATTTGGAACAGTTTTACCAACGCAGATTTTTGGCGAAGCAATAAAGCAAAATGGCAGCGGAAGCATCGTAAATATATCTTCTATGGCTTCGCAAAAAGTAATTACAAAAGTGCTTGGCTATAGTATGGCGAAATCTGCGATAGATGCCTATACACGCTGGTTTTCCGTAGAATTAGGGAATAGGTTTGGTGATAAGATAAGGATGAATGCCATTGCCCCGGGTTTTTTTCTTACCGAACAAAACCGCGCATTGCTCACGGATAAAAATGGCAACATGACTGAAAGAGGCGAGCTTGTTATTAAGAATACGCCGTTTAACCGTTTTGGAGATCCGGAAGAGTTAGTAGGTGCATTAATATGGCTGCTAAGCGATGCTTCAAAATTTGTAAGCGGAGCAGTAATAAATGTGGACGGAGGTTTCTCAATATTCAGTGGAGTATAAAAAAAGTATTTGGTATGAAATATAAAATGGAACAAACATGGCGATGGTTCGGGCCAACAGATCCTGTAAGCTTATCTGACGTAAAACAAACAGGCGCTACCGGAGTCGTAACAGCATTGCATCACGTTCCACATGGTGAGATTTGGACAATTGCTGAAATAAATAAGAGAAAAGAGGAAGTACAAAAAGCAGGCCTTGAGTGGACCGTGGTGGAAAGCATACCTGTACATGAAACAATAAAAACAAGAACACCTGGTTATAAAAAATTTATAGAAAATTATAAAACCTCTATACGCAATGTTTCCACCTGCGGCATACCTGTTATCACTTACAACTTTATGCCGGTCAATGATTGGACACGTACCTCTTTAAATTATAAAATGCCGGATGGCTCGCTGGCACTGTATTTTAACTGGACCGACCTGGCGGTATTTGATATGTATATTTTAAAAAGAAAAAATGCAGCCGCTTCTTATAATGAAAATATTCTACAGCGGGCGGAAGAAAATTTTAAAAAGTATTCACCGGAAGAACTGGATGCATTAGCTGGAGTCGTAATGTTTGGTATACCTGGCGAGAAAAAAATTTCTACGAGAGATATGCTGCAAAAACTCGAATTATACACCGATATAGATGCAACCGCTTTAAGCGAAAACCTTTGTGATTTTCAAAAAGAAATATGTGCCGTTGCGGAAGAGTGCGGTGTAAAGCTCGCCATACATCCTGACGATCCACCCTTTCCTATTCTCGGCCTGCCGCGGGTTGTAAGCAACCAGCATGATTATGATTATTTTTTAAACAAGGTAAATAATCCTGCCAATGGTGTTTGTTTTTGCACAGGCTCTTTGGGAGCATCTGCAAAGAATGACCTAACGGGCATGGTTAAGTATTTTGGAGAAAAAATTCATTTTATCCATTTAAGAAATGTAGCAAAGGATCAAGAGGGAAATTTTTATGAGGCTGATCATCTTGATGGCGATAACGATATGTATTCGATCGTGAAAGAGTTGTCGCTTCTTCAACAAAAATTAAAAATATCTATTCCATTCCGGCCAGATCATGGGCACCAGATGCTGGATGATTTAGGCAAGATTACCAATCCTGGTTATTCCG
>JBDTSD010000058.1:0-23860 GCA_039931355.1 Ginsengibacter sp. | reverse complement strand
ATTCCCGGGAATTCTTATCTCGTTTTTAATGTTCATATCGTCGACATACAATAATTATTTCCCATAGAATTTAAAAAACCTTGATATAGTCAGGGCTTTTTATTGCGACACCATTCTATGTTTAACCAACGAAAGAAGACAACGCATCTAAAGAATTCGTCGTAAAAAATTATGAGCAAAATCGCTGATAAAGTGTCTTATAACCTGCTTCCCTTTGGTTAACTTTACTTTCATAAAATAATAAATTGAGCCACGAAGCGATCTCCGTATTTGATATGTTTAAAATAGGCGTGGGACCTTCAAGCAGCCACACGCTTGGCCCATGGCGTGCAGCTAATCTCTTTTTGGAATCGCTTGAAAAAAAAGGGCTACTCAATAAAGTGACCCGGCTGGAGATCTTATTATACGGTTCTCTTGCCAAAACCGGCAAGGGCCACGGCACCGATATCGCGGTGCAACTTGGTTTATGTGGTGAAGACCCCGTAACTTTTGATGTGAATAGTATTGACGCGAGGATCAACGATATTAAAGCCATGAAAAAATTAATATTGAATGGCAAATACGAGATTGATTTTGAGCCCGGCGAAGACATCGAATTTTTATCAGGTGAAACCCTTCCTTATCATTCAAATGCGCTTACATTTCTTGCGGTACTAAACAATGAAGATCATTTGGCCGAAACATATTATTCTATAGGTGGAGGCTTTGTACGCAAAGAAGGTGAAGAGCAATCAGGCAATGCAGATGTGCTATTGCCCTTTCCAATAAACGATGCAGAAGACCTGTTGCACTGGTGCATGAAAACAGGTATGGCTATTAGTGAAGTAGTAATGGAAAATGAAAATTCCTGGCGAAGTGAGTTGGACACACGCTCAGGACTGTTGAACATCTGGAACGTCATGAAGCAATGTATGTTTCGGGGATGCCATACACCGGGCGTTCTTCCAGGCGGCCTCAATGTAAAAAGAAGGGCTTATTTGCTAAATAAAAAATTAATTGGTGAAAAGCAGTATAACGATTTCGATTCGTGGGTAAAAGCTATAAAAGAAGGCGGCAACGATTTTAAATATACCCTTGATTGGGTGAGCTGTTTTGCGCTCGCTGTCAATGAAGAAAATGCCGCCTTCGGCCGTGTAGTTACAGCGCCTACTAACGGCGCTGCCGGCGTGTTGCCTGCAGTACTTTCTTATTATATTATTTTTTGTGATGGCAATGAAGACGATAAAATTATCAGGTTCTTACTAACGGCTTCTGAGGTTGGAAGTATTTTTAAAAAAGGAGCTACCATTTCCGCAGCCATGGGAGGCTGCCAGGCGGAGATAGGTGTTTCTTCTTCAATGGCCGCGGCCGCTCTTACTGAAAGTTTTGGAGGCACGCAACGACAGGCATTGATGGCTGCAGAGATTGCGATGGAGCATCATCTTGGTATGACGTGTGATCCCATAGGCGGACTGGTGCAGGTGCCTTGTATAGAAAGGAATACAATGGGTGCAATAAAGGCGATAACAGCCTGCCAACTTGCATTACAAAGCGCACCAGACTATGCTAAAGTAAGCCTTGATGGTGTTGTAAAAACGATGTGGGAAACTGCAATGGATATGAATAATAAATACAAGGAAACATCTGATGGTGGCCTGGCTATAAATGTACCATTAAGTTTGACGGAATGTTAGACCGGTTAGCCGATCAGTCTTATTACCCCTTTAGGGGATAGGGGTTAAGGGGTTAAAACACCAACCAATGTCCCTTAAATCCACCATTAGAATATTCAAGCGTGGGAGCAGGAAATTTTACTGCATCAAGCAGAAAAAATAAAACCTTCAATCCTTTTTTATTTGTTTGGATTTTTGAGAAGTCAAGGTCGGGCGAAATATACCACTGGCGGTACCTTTTTATATCCGAACGATCAAAGGTTACTGTCCCGCTTTTATCAACTGCCACATTACTTCTTGCGCCAAACATTCCTTCTGCCCCGTAGCCCACAGACAATGCAAGCCATCGCGGTAAATTTGATTGAGGAAACAAGGAACGAATATTTGCACTTAGCCAATATGTCTGCGCATTGTAGTCTTTTATAAACCTTTCAATTTCTGTTTTACCATAGAGGTAATCTGCCCTCGCATTCAAATCAGGCTGGCGATAATTTCTTTTATGAAAAGAAAATTTATACCGGATGCGTTGGTCATTCCAGGCAAACTCCTGCGCAATAAACATCCCCGACCCGAAAACATTTGCTGCAAAATCACCAACACTAAATCCATATTCTGATGAAAAGCCGTCAAGTATTTCAATAATGGATTGATATCCCACGCCTGTTAAGCCGCCAAGCCAGATAGCTTTTTTCCGGGAAAGCCCAGCCCATTTCCACAGTTCCATGCCGGCGCGGCTTTCGCTATAAGCGCTGTAGGCGTGGCCAACTTTATCCACCTGCAGCCACTCTCCATCATCATTAAAAAAATGAAATCCTGAGCGGGGAAATTGCGCATACCATGCAGCATTAAGCGCAACTAACGCACCACCGTAGCCAACAATATTTGCGGTGGTCACAAGCCTTACTCTTTTTTTATTATAAGGATTAGATATATATTCTTCTGAAGTATCTTTAAAGTTCTGCAGGTTGCTTAAAATGTTATCAGGCTTATAAGTGTATTGGGCATGTACATACAAAGAAGAAATACAGGAAAGAGCTATAATCAATATGGGCCTAATTTTCTTAGCGGTTTTCGGAATGTACATTGTACAAAAATACGTGTAATGATAACTAATGGTTTGTGATTTCAAAATTGAATACCTTCAAATTATAAAACAATAATATGGAAGCAAAAACTGAAAAGAAAATTAATGAATGGCTCTCCGGCGATTACGATGCGGCCACCAAAGAAGAAATAAGCCAGTTAAAAACAGAAGATCCTGCGCAGCTCGAAGATGCTTTTTATAAGGATCTTGAATTTGGAACCGGTGGCCTGCGGGGGCTTATGGGAGTTGGAACTAACAGGATGAATAAATATACCGTCGGCATGGCCACGCAGGGTTATGCAAATTATCTGAAGCAATGTTTCGATAAGGTATCAGTAGCCATTGCGCATGATAGCAGGAACAACAGCAGGAAATTTGCAGAGATAACCGCTAACATTTTTGCGGCTAATGATATAAAAGTTTACCTGTTTGAATCTCTTCGCCCGACACCAGAGTTGAGTTTTGCTATAAGAAAATTTGGTTGCCAGGGTGGAGTTGTATGCACTGCCTCACATAATCCTAAAGAATACAACGGCTACAAAGCTTATTGGGATGACGGAGCACAAATGGTGCCGCCGCATGATGAAAATGTAATTACTGAAGTAGAAAAAATAAAAAGCCTTAGCGATGTAAAATGGAGTGGTAATGAAGGTAACATCACAATTATAGGGAAAGACTTTGATGCAGAATATATTGACATGGTAAAATCGCTTAGCGTCAATCCTGATATATGTAAGCAACAGCACGACCTGAAGATTGTATATACTCCCATTCATGGCACAGGCATAATGCTGGTGCCGCAGGCGTTGGAGGCTTTTGGCTTTGATAATGTAAACATTGTAGAGGAGCAAGCTGAACCGGATGGTAACTTCCCGACAGTAGGCTATCCTAATCCGGAAGAGAAAGAAACGATGAGTATAGGATTGAAAAAAGCAAAGGAACTTGATGCAGATATTTTATTGGGCACGGACCCTGATGCTGATCGTGTAGGCATAGGCGTTAAAAATAATAATGGCGAATGGATTTTGCTCAACGGAAATCAAACAGCGCTTCTTGTGTTCAGTTATATAATCCAGGCAAGGAAAGATAAGGGCGTTGCAGATGCCAATGATATGGTGATTAAAACCATCGTAACAACAGATATGATAGATGCAATCGCCAAAGCCAACGATGTAAATTGCTACAATGTACTTACCGGCTTTAAGTGGATTGCAGAAATGATAAAGGAAAAAGAAGGAAAAGAAAACTATGTAGTTGGTGGTGAAGAAAGCTTCGGGTTAATGATAGGAGATAAGGTGCGTGATAAAGATGCCGTAAGTGCCGTGGCAATAATATGCGAGATGGCTGCTGTTGCCAAAAGCAAAGGGCAAACGTTATTTTCAAAATTGCTTGACTTGTATGTGCAATTCGGTTTTTATAAAGAAGACCTTATATCCATCACAAAAAAAGGAATGAACGGCTCGAAAGAAATTGCAGATATGATGCAGGGATTTCGCGATAATCCTCCAAAAGAAATTGCCGGAAGCGCTGTGATCGAATTGTATGATTATGAAAAGCAGGAAAAGAAAAATTTAAAAACAAATGAGATCGGGAAAATTGATTTACCTAAAAGTAATGTGCTACAGTTTATCACAGAAGATGGCAGCAAGATTTCTGCGAGGCCGAGTGGAACAGAGCCAAAAATTAAATTTTATTTTGGCGTAAATATGCCTTTAAAAAGTGTATCAGATTTCGAAGCTGCTGAGCAAAAGCTCAATGAGAAAATTCAAAATATTATCTCTTCTATGAACCTTAAATAGAAATTATTGGATGGCTTAGGTGATAGCGCACCATGCAAGGAATTTCTTGTGCAGAGAAAGAAATCAAATAAAACCTTTAATCTTTAAAATATTGATTGTAAGTAACTTAAGAAAAATAGGAATTTTTGGCAACATTTTTGCCTATAATATGATAGAACCCAATAATCCTATTTAAAAAATCAATACATTTAAAAGCCATCCCGTTTTAACATCATTTTCGAAAAACCCAAAGTAATCAAGGCAACTTCTCAGGAGGTTGCCTTTTTGTTTGTATTTAAAAATCGGGGCTGTGCCGCTAATCTAGCAATTTGCAGGGATGGGTTTCAAAAAAATAATTTCCTAATTTTAGAATATTACGTTTCTTTCAAATCTTTATAAAATGAATTTATCATCCTTCAAAGAAACTATTTCAGGAAGCGAGCCGCCGCAAAATTCATCCGTATATCTTTCCTCATTGTGGTATGATGCAAAGGGCGATTGGGGGAAAGCACACATGCTTATACAGGATGTTGAAGATAAAAATGCTGCGTGGATACATGCATATCTCCATCGCAAAGAAGGCGACAACAGCAATGCTGATTACTGGTACAGACGTGCAGGAAAAAAAAGACCCCCCGTTTCTTTAACCGAAGAATGGGATGAAATAGTAACCGCGCTTATCTGATTTTTGTCATCTGCTATCTGCATACTTTTTGTTACTTAAATATTTTTGCAGCACATATTTTATAAAACATATATGCGCTTATTAAAACAAAGACTGTATTATCGTGTTTGACCAGTTATTCGCCAGCAGTTAATTTATCTTTCACTACAACTAAATCAGTAATGTTTACTGTGATGGGAATTGTGCCAATTTGCACAACGGCCTTTTTTCCGCGGATGCCTGTGACAGTGCCTACCTGCCTGTTGGCAATCATCTTTACCTTATCTCCTTCCTGTACAGGCTCATTTGTTTCAATATATTTAGCATCAATTTTACTTTTTTGCTTAGCCGCCGATTGCTTTTCTCTTTGTTTAAAAAGCAGTGATTGCATCATTTTAATCACCTTATTTTTATCCTCCGTTTTCTTCCATTCAATCACTAACGATTTTAATTTTCGCTCCATCTCCTTCAGGTACAAAAATTTCTCTTCGCTTATTTTATTCTGGTGTTTTAATAATTCTACCTGCTGCTGATGTTTCTCTTTATTCATCAACTGCTCCATCTCTTTTTTCAGCCGTTCATTTTCTTTCAAAAGCTTATCAAGGTTTTTCTTTTCAGCCTGCACATTTTGAAGATCCTGTTCTGTACGATTTAATAATTTATCAAGGCTGAAATGATTTTCATCTACCAGTTGCTTTGCTTTATTTACAAGAGAATGATGCAGCCCGATACGCTCTGCGATTGAGAATGTATAAGAGCTGCCAGGCTTGCCCACAATTAATTTATACAAAGGCTTTAAATTTTTTTCATCAAAAGCCATAGCGCCGTTTATGATGCCCTGCACTTTGTTGGCCATTACTTTCAGGTTGAGATAATGGGTGGTAACTATACCGAGAGAATGTTTTTTAGCAAGCTCTTCCATTATCACTTCTGCAAAAGCGCCGCCAAGATTAGGATCGCTGCCGCTGCCAAGTTCATCTATAAAGAAAAGTGTTTTGCCATTGGCATTTTCCATAAAATATTTCATGTTCAGCAAATGAGATGAGTAAGTACTCAATTCAAATTCCAGGCTTTGCGTATCACCAATGTGTATCATCAGCTGCCGGAAAATACCAAACTCACTCTCAGGGCTACACGAAACGAGTAACCCACTTTGAAACATCATTTGCAAGAGCCCCGCAGTTTTAAGCGTAACCGTTTTGCCACCGGCATTTGGCCCGCTTATTACCAGTATCCTGTTTTTATCATCAAGGGTAAGGTTTACTGGTATGGTCGGCTTTTGTTGTTTTTCATTATAAATGTAGAGTAGCGGATGGCAGGCATTTACGAGGTTCAATAACGCTTTATCTTTTATACCAGGCAGGTTTCCATTATACGCTATAGCAAGCTTTGCCTTGGCTCTTATAAAATCGTATTCGCCAAAAATATCGTGGTAACTTTCTAACAAAGAATGATAAGCCCTGATGTGCGCAGTAAGTCGAAGTAGTATCTTATTTACTTCTTTACGCTCATCATTTTCAAGAGAATACAATTCATTGTTAAGGCTTGTGGTTTCTTCCGGCTCTATAAATGTGGTTCTACGGCTGTCGCTCTCGCCATGTACAATTCCTTTGATCATTCTTTTTTGCTCCGCAAAAACCGCTAATACACGCCTGCCATTTATAAAGCTCTCTTCGATATCGGCGAGGTAGCCTAACTTATTCATCCGGCTTACAATGCGGTCAAACATTCTGCGAAGCTCATTTCTCTTTCGATAAAGTGCGAGCCGAATCCTGCTCAATTCTTCTGAAGCGTTGTCCTTTACATTTCCATCTTCGTCAAGCACTTCATCAATTAACGCGACAATAGCTTTCTCGAAATAAGTCTTCTCAATTACCAATGCTAAAAACGGGTACGCAATTCTGCGCTCATTATCAAACCACCTAAACACTTGTTGAATGGCCACTGAAAGTTTTCTAATAGAAATAAACTGGCCTCCGGCAAGCATCGAACCTTCAATACTGAGCAATCTTAATTCTTTTGATAAATTAAATACTGCATCATCCGGAAAATTGAGATGGTTTTGTAGAAGCAACTTGTATTCATACGTTTGCTGCAACTCGGGTTCTATAAATTCTTTTCGTGTATGAATCCGGAGATTAAGTGCCTTTTGCCTGGCAAAATCAGTACGACACTGAGCAGCAAGCAGATTTTGCACTTTATCAAACTCCAATTGTTGGTTAGCAGAAGAAGGAAATAATTTCATGAAATTAAAAGAAGCCTTTAGCTTTTTACGCAAAAGTAAGCATAGCATTTATGTTTCATTCTTTAGAAAAAATCTAAAAACTGATTTTCAAGTTCTTAGCTAAATGTTAATAAGAAGCAAATCAAAATAAGCCGGCAATGTCGCCGGCTTATTTTGTGCCTTTCAAAAACCTTTTTGTTCAATATGCAACTCATTGAATTGAGTATGCACATCTTTCATTCTTGTAAAAACATAATCAGCAGCTTCAACAATTACAATTTCTGCTGTAGTGTAAATCTTACAGCCTTTCATAAGATGGCCGCCGATTGTTTTCCCTTCACTATCGGCTATGCTTACATGCAGATGAGATCCATGCAAAGAAACAGTTCCGCTGCAATTTAATATTTCAAAATAGCCATTTCCATTTGCAGCTTCGGACTGATTTGCAAATCGGATAGAATAAATCGTCAAGCTCCCGATAGCACAAGCAATCCAGCCCGCTTCAATATTATTTGCTATTACAAAATCCTCAATAGATAATCGCAGGTCCGCACCAGGCAACAATCTGAATACATGGTTGAAGTTTTTATTTGCCATAAACTTATGTGTTTTCAATTGTTTAAAATCAATGCAATTACGTGGTGTAGTTGTTAAATATAAAAGCAATTCATAAATAAATAATCGGTCAACTTATCTTTGGCTGGGAAAACCTTCGCTGACATTTTAGAAAAATAATTTGTTCTATGAAATATATTCTTATACTTTTTATACTTGCAGCCTGCTCCATTTGTTATGGACAAAAATTCACTTTGTCTGCAGATGCACAACTTGCAGTACCGCAGGGTGAATACAAAGATGTAAATCCTGATGCCGGATATGGGTTAAGAATAAACGGCTTATACAAAACAGGAAAGCTCTTGCCGGTAAAGTTGGGCCTTGAACTTGGCGTCCAGGAAAAAGCCCGCGCAACTCAATATTTTTCAGGATTTATAAACGGCTTTTACGACGATTTTAAAGTAAGCGCTACCAGCAACATTGTTTCATTGATGGGCCTTGCAAGAATTCAGCCTGGGAAGTTTCGCAAAGTGAAACCTTTTGTGGATGTTACAGCGGGATGGAATATATTTTTCTCCACTGTAACTGTAGAGCGGCTCACTTATTACAGTGATTACAACGCATCTTATTCCAACTCCACCAAAGCGCATTGGGCGTTTTCTTATGGTGCAGCCGGCGGTGTTGATATCCCGTTAAACGGAAGAGACGACCTTGGCCTCGAATTAAAAGTTGCGTACATTATCGGTTCTAACTCTACCTATCTTACCGATCCATATATAAGAAGTGATGGATCAGTTTCGTTTACTGAAAACACATCCCGCACGGATATGCTTATTCCGCAAGTGGGCATCAGAATTAATTTGTAGCGAAAAGTACTTCTGTTTTAAATATTTTTTGAACCGGGCTTATAATTCAGAAACGTTAAACACTTTTACTGCATCTCCCTCATAAAAAAAGAGGCTACTACTATAGTAACCTCCTCTTTCAAAAAATAAATAAAATAATTTATTTAACAGCAAATTCCATTTTCTTATCACCCCACATAAGGTCAACTTTACCATCAGGGCTGATCGCAAAGGTCATCTTTTCAGCAGGGGATGAAGCAGTTGCCACGCTTGCCTTTACGCGCAAAGCATCATCAGCTTCATTGTATTTAAAAGCTCCCCATTGCTTCGAGGTTTTGTTGAAAATAACAGTTGCATCTTCTCCATTAAATATGGTGAAAAAGCCGTACTTACCTGCAGGCAATGTTTTACCATCTATTGTAAGATCTTTGTCTGTTGCAAACACAGTAGCCTCATTAGCACCGGTACGCCATACTTGTCCCTGCATTGGCTCAAGGTCTTTTCCAATAGTCCTTCCTTTTACTGAAGGCTGGCTGTAATCAATTGTGATAGTTGCTCCACTTCCAATTTTTTGGGTCACTTGTGCGGGCGGGCTGGGTCTCTTACTTTTATCTTCCGTATCCTGCGCTTTTAAAGAAGTACTTGCTATCATTCCTGAAACAAGTAACGCAATGTTCATTAAATTTTTCATTGTATTTTTTTTAAGAGTGTTGTTTAAAAATTTTTATCTCAATAGTCAAAAATAAGACCAGATTTAGCCAGGCCCTGATATTTAGGTATGGCCGGTAATTTTCCGCTGATAAAATCTCAAAATAATCTACGCTATTTATAAATACCGTTCTCTATACCATGATTTTTGACACAGAAAAATAAAAATGTATTTTACTGAAAATAAAAACAAGAATGCTCCAGGTAAATTTTACGCCTTTCCCCGAAATATATACGGAGCGGCTGCTGTTGCGAAGAATTCGTAAGGAAGATATTCAGCAACTGTTAGCGTTGCGCTCAAATGATGCCGTAATGAAATATATTGATAAAGAATATGCCGGCTCCTTAGCCGAGGCTAAAGAGTTTTACAAAAAGGCAGATGATGCTCTTGAAGTAAATGACGGAATAGTTTGGGGGATAACAATGAAAGACGATCCCGCTTTGCTTATAGGATACATTGGTTTTTGGCGGTTAATAAAAGAGCATTATCGCGCCGAGATAGGCTACATGCTGCTGCCTGCATTTTGGCAAAAAGGCATCATGAAAGAAGCAATAGAAAAGACGCTAGATTACGGCTTCAACACGATGAAATTGCATAGCGTGGAAGGGCGCATCAACCCGGAAAATATTGCATCTGCATCCTTATTAAAATCTGCAGGCTTTATAAAGGAAGCTTATTTTAAAGAAGACTTTTTCTTTAAGGGAAAATTTGGTGATACCGAAGTGTATTCACGATTGGAGAACAGGCTTCCCTAAGAACCCGGCGCACAAAAAATTATTCGTGCTCAATTATTTTGCTGAATAAAAACATTGAATAATTTTTGCGCCGCGCGTCCTAAGCAGATTTTACAGCAAGCAATTCCACTTTTTCTATCACCGGTGGTTGAGAGAGTAATTCATCTGCATGTTCCATAAGCGCTGCAGCGATCTTACCAGACAGATGCGCTTCTCTCCCACTTTCCTCATTGAACGTGTCAAAAATTCCAAAAGTAGAAGGGCCTATTTTAAGGGCAAACCATTCGATGGTATCTTTTTCATCTTCAGCAAGCGGCAATGCGCTTTTCAAAAAATCTTC
The DNA here is from genome assembly GCA_039931355.1 of Ginsengibacter sp. Taxonomy (GTDB): domain Bacteria; phylum Bacteroidota; class Bacteroidia; order Chitinophagales; family Chitinophagaceae; genus Ginsengibacter. The sequence continues at coordinate 13,275 of JBDTSD010000058.1, read as the reverse complement.
TACTGCTTGTTCCTTGCCTGGCTTTGCTTCCACGCGGGCCAATAATGCATACTTTACCATAATTTATTTTTTAAAATTAGAAGAGAAAATCAACCAATTATCAGTGGAGCTGTTGAAAGGGATGACAAATGTAGAAAGTATAAAGCATTCTTTGTGAAGAATTTTAGGTCCACTAATCTTTAGCAAGCAGCAAAATGGTCGCCCGCCAATTGGCGACAACGCTTTTTATCAAACTCTATAACGTTTTTGCATTCATGTCCTTCAAAATCTTAATGGTGACATGCAATTGGCCTACATGCCGCATAGTATGTTCCGCTGCGTGTACAAATAAACCTATTAAGGTGGTAGGAATTTTTTTACGCCCAATCGTTCTTGCTTCTGTGAGTGTTGATTCATCCACGCCGCTTAGCTCAGCAATGGAAATTTCTACCTGCCGGTTGAATAAATCAACCAACTGATTTGTATCGATGTTTGTTTGAGCCGGATCACCCTCAGCGGCTAAATATTGCAATTGTTGTTCGGTAAGAGGTTCATTCTTTGCATAGGTAAATAAGCGATCGAGCACTCCAGTTAAATGTTGCAGGTGAAATGCAGGAGATGCAACATTGGCGGGCCTCTCCCAGAGCGCCTCATCAGCGAAACCCACTGCAAGCTTTTGTACCTCTTCAGCGGCCTGTAGTAAAGCATGGGCCACCGGCTGCAGTAAAGGGGGAATGCTTTGCAATGGGCCACGTTGCCATACTTCCGGTTTTTCCTGCACAGTAAATTATTTGGAATTAAGAATAAATCAAAAGCGAGTTAGCTTATCTCCAGGAGCCATTACTCTTACTGGCTTTAGGGCCAGGAGATTCTTTTGCCTGTGTAACCACAAGTGGCTTTTTACCAAGAGAAATATCTTTTAGGTTTTCAATAGCAGCTTTGCCTTCTGCATCGTTTAGCATTTCAACAAAGGCGAATCCTTTGCTTTTCCCTGTTTCCCTGTCCATCGCGACTCTTGCTGATGAAACAGTGCCGAATTTCTCAAAAATTTCTTCCAATTCGGCGTCGTCAAGGTCGTAAGGGAGGCCGGCAACAAATAATTTCATAACGTATTTTTGGTAAATGTAAATAAGTAAAGTTAAAATTGCTAATGGTATTTCGGTAGCAAAAGAGGAACAAGAAGAGGGTTTAGAAAATAGCTTCCATGCGTGTTAGCACCGGCAATAATTTCCGAAAAATATCAAAGGCCTATACATTGAAGATGAATCTTTTCGAAACTGAACGGATAAATTCCATTCCTTTTGATGAAATATTTTTCAGAAGAAAAAGAAAAAGACGAAAAATAAAAGCTGAAAAACATTACCACTTATGTCCACTATAACGACTAATACTTGAAACAAACAGATACATTAATTGTTGGTGCCAGCGTTTCTGGTTTGGCTACCGCAGCATGTTTGCAAAAACAAGGCATTGAATATATAATCATTGAAAAAGAAAACAAGGTAGCGACTCCATGGCGCAATCATTACGACCGGCTTCACCTGCATACCAATAAGAGTTTATCTGCTTTGCCTTACAAGAAATTTTCGGGTAACGTTCCCCGTTATCCTTCGCGCCAACAGGTAGTAGATTACCTTGACGAATATCAAAGAGAATTCAACATCCATCCGCTTTTCAATACAGCAGCTAAAGTAACCAGGAAAGAAAAAGACCATTGGCACATTGAAACAATTAATGGCATATTCAAATCAAAATACCTGGTAATAGCGACAGGCCCCTACGGTAAGGCAAAAGCAATCAATTTCGAAGGCATGGAAACATTCCCTGGAAAGATATTGCATAGCGGTGGATATAAAAGTGGGCAGAATTTTAAGGGACAAAAAGTATTAGTTGCAGGCTTTGGAAACTCAGCCTGTGAAATTGCCATTGACCTTTACGAACAGGGCGCTGAGCCTTCTTTGGCTGTTCGTTCCGCAGTAAACATAATACCGCGCAACCTCTTAGGTATTCCGATACTTCGTATAAGTATGTTAATGTCCAGGCTTCCGCCACGTTTAGCTGATGCCATCAACGCTCCGATAATACGCTTGCTCTTCGGAGATATAACAAAGCTGGGTTTGAAACAAATGCCCTATGGCACTTTTGAGCAAATAAAAAAAGATCAAACTATTCCCCTCATAGATCTCGGCACTATAAAACATATCAGGCAAGGACACATAAAGGTTTACGATAACATAGATCACATCGCAGGTAAAACTGTGTATTTCGAAAGTGGAAGAAAAGAAGACTTTGATAGTATAGTTGCTGCTATAGGATACGATCGCGATTATCCAAAAATTATTGACATTGATAAAAGCCGTTTCGATGATTTAAAATTTAGAACGAGTCATCAAAAGTATTTTGGTAATAATGGTTTATATTTTTGTGGCTTTTGGATTTCTCCCACCGGACAGTTTCGTGAGATCGGTTTGGATGCAAAAAAAATTGCAAAGGATATCTCTAAAAAGGAAAAGCAAGTAGTAAGTAGTAAGTTGAAAGTATTGCTATAAATAAAATATTATTATCAATCATGGCAGCAACTAAAAAGAAATTTCACCTGACAAAAAAATTTAAGATCATTCTTGTAATCGCATTGGTCCTGGTTATCATCAGGCTTTTTCTGCCGGCCATCGTCTTGCATTATTCTAATAAAGCGCTGGCTAATATTCCCGGCTATTATGGGCATATAGAAGACATAGACATTTCACTTTATCGCGGCGCTTACCAGATCAATGATATGTATCTGAATAAAGTAAATGATAAAACACAAAAGCAAACTGATTTTTTTAAAACCAGGAATATTGATCTTTCTATAGAGTGGAGGGCGCTGTTCCATGGAAGGCTTGTCGGTGAGTTAGTCTTCGATTCACCATATCTTATTTTTACAAAAGACAATACAGAAATAAGCGATATAAAAAAAGACACTAATGATTTCCGGAAAATATTGAAGGATTTTATGCCGCTAAAGGTGAATCGTTGCCAGGTAAATAACGGAAGTCTTCATTATGCAGATAAGTCTTCTGATCCTCCATTTGATATTTCTTTCCAGAACGTGTACGCTTTGGGGCAAAACCTGAGAAACGTAGAGGACAAGAAAACGCTTTTACCGTCTACCGTGACAGCACATGCGACAGCCTACGAGGGAAAGGCTTCTCTTGATATGAAGTTGGATGTGCTTGCTAAGCATTCAACATTTGACCTGAATGCTGAAGTGCAAAATACCAATCTTGTGAAGCTGAACGATTTTCTAAAAGCTTATGGAAACTTCGATGTTCACAAGGGAACTTTTAGCATGTTTACAGAATTTGCAGCAAAAGACGGACGCTATGATGGCTACATAAAGCCGGTGATAAAAGACCTTGATGTGCTTGGGCCGGAAGATAAAAAAGATGGCTTTTTACACAAAATATACGAAGGGTTAATAGGGACTGCCGGCGAAATCCTTGAAAACCATAAAGAAGATCAGATTGCCACTAAAATTCCTATTCATGGGGAGTTTGGCAAGTCGCATACGAATACGCTTGAAGCCATTTGGGAACTGCTAAAAAATGCTTTCATACGGGCACTGATACCAAGCATAGACAACCAAATAAATATTAGTTCTGTTGCTAAGCCTGAGGAGAAGCAACGATCTTTTGTAGGGCGATTACTCCATGGTAAAAAAGACAAGAAGGATAAAAAGAAAGATGATAAGAAATAGGGATTGCCCTGACAAATAATTTCAAATTAAAACAAGGGAAATCTTATGCTTGCCATTGCGTAGTACCCATCCAGGGAGAAGACGAAGCTTAACCTATGTGTCTTTTTTATACGCGTGGTACAAATGGTGTGGAAGCCATTTTTCCAAAATCAAGCCGGCGTCAATATTTCAAAAATGGTCAACGCATGCAAGCTCCGGCGACCATGATCAAAATTTCTGAAAGGATTTGATTTTACAAGTCCGTAACGCAAAGGGTAACAAAAAACAAACCTATAAATGCTGTATTGCTTTTTTTGTCTTCTTTGCTTTTGTTTCAACTGCCTCGGCTGCATCAGCGAGATAATCTTTCGCATCATCTTTATAGTCAGAAAATATCTTACCTATTTTTTCCCTCGTTTTCAATCCACTTTGAGGTGCGAATAATATGCCTACTGTAAGGCCTGCTGCAAAAGCTTTTAATACATTCATCATGGTTGCGAAATTTAATTGTTATAATAAAATAAAGTAAATATATAGAAATCCGGCAAGTTCATTTACAAGATTAGTCATGCATTAAGGATAAATTATTACCTGGTTAAAACAAATATTTATTATTGAAATAATATTCACTTACTCCCGCTGAAAGTCTATTTCAAAATTTTATCTTTCTTGTGAAGCAATTCGAAATAAGTTCCGAGGCCTCCGTGTATAGATTGTTCAAAGGCGTTCCTCATATCCAGCGGCCCGGGATGTTTAAATTTCCAGAGATTAAAATAATTGTGAAAAGCCTTATCAACATTTTCCCTTCCAATACTTTTTTCAAGCAGGTACATCCATTCAGCAGTTTTTATATATACTGTCAAAGAATATTCTTCACTGTTTCTAAAATCTCCGGAGGGCGTTTCAATTGCAGCGTGAATAGGCAGATTGGCAAATGCATTATACACTGTTGCCTGGAAATCGGCCTCTGTGAGCTTCTTTAATTCTTCATTAAGGTGTTCACCAAATATACTGTTGCTCCGGTACTTTTCAGCCTCATACCTGAATTGGTAATATGCATTTAAGCCTTCGTCCATCCATGCATGCTCCCGCTCGTTAGTACCGAGCATACTCATAAACCAGTTATGGCCTACTTCGTGCGCAATCACGGCATCAAGCGTTTCTGTTGCTGCGTCAGGGCTTGTGATGAGGGTAATCATTGGGTATTCCATACCGCCACTCGCATTGTTTTTAGGGCCTTCAATTGCTTGTACTACCGGGTAGGCATACCCGCCAATCCAATTAGTATAGTGATGTACGGCGTCTTTTACAAAATTAATGCTGCCGGTCCAGGGAGTGCTTTTGTTTTCATGAAAATAAGTGAATGCATCTATGGTATTGCCGGATGGCAAGCGAACAGTGTCATACTCAATTACCAATCCTTTCTCTGCGAACCATGCAAAATCCGGGACGCTATCTGCATAATAGCTAAGGGTTTTATTTTGCCCCGGAGAAGCAGGTTGGTATAGCAAATGAACTTTAGCGTCCCTGTTAGCAGTATTATAGCTGCCAATTTTTTTATACATGTTTGCTTCTGACGCAGTAAGTAAAAGGCCTGTGGCGCCGACAATATATTCTGAAGGCACTGTTACATTTACTTTGTATGACGCATATTCGCTGTAAAATTCACCCATGTCAAGATAAGGCATTTCATGCCATCCATCCTGGTCGTATACTGCCGGCTTAGGATACCATTGGCATACAATAAACTCGCCATCCGCAAATCCTGATCTTGAAAAATAGGGAGGCAGTTGAACTTTAAAAGGCGTAGCTATCGTTATTGAATCACCGGGTGGCAAAGGCTGATTCAATAATACTTTAATGATGTCGGTGTATTGAACCTTCGGATGCGCTTCTGTTTTGGCAATCATTCCATTTACAGTAAACGAAAGGCCGGATATAAAACCGCTTTTATATTTCTTCCTTTTATCCTGCCGTGAAGGATCATCTTTTATTTGCTGGTAAAGTGCGGTGGATTCATCCTTATATGCATTTGGATAAATATGAAACCAAATAAAATATAAAGTGTCGGGTGAGTTATTTATGTAGATGATAGTTTCTGAACCCGTAACTGAATTTTCCTTATCATCAAGTTTTGCTTCAATAGAATAATGCAGATACTGCTGCCAATAATTATCCTGCGCTATTGAGTGTTTGCTTATAAAGAGTATCAAAACAAAAATTACTTTTTTCATTCGTTGAAAATAAAATTAATAATCATTGCGGTCAAGCATTCAAGTATTTTTGCGAATCGCTTATGTATAGTTCACGATAGATTTGATGGTTGCATAAAATTAATAGCAGGTGATTAATTCAATTCTATTTTTTACCGCACATAAAAAAACCGGGAAGAAATACCCCGGTTTTTAAAAGTGTTTGTGGATTAATTATCACGCGCCACTTTATCGGCTTCGTTATCCAATTTGTTAGCTGCTTTTTCTGATTCATTTTTTGCAGAATTGGCTGCATTTTCAGAAGAAGTTTTTGCGTCACCAAACGTGTTTTTTATAGCGGCACCGGCCTTGTCAAAGATGTTTCCACCTTCTGCTTTTGCATCGTTAGCAGCTTTGTTAGCTTCATTGTCAGCATTATTGGCAGCATTTTGTACACTGGTTTTTACATCGTTAGCAGCATTTTTAACTGCTGTACCAGCATCGCCAGCGGCATCTTTTAGTTTATTTCCTAAACTTTCATTTTCGTTAGACATATCGAGTGTTTTTATAATTGAAAAATAAAATTTCAATAAAGAGATTACAATTAATATGCCACCGCTTGAACGCAACGGTGCAATCAGGAAACTGAATTGCGTTTGTGAAGAGGGAGCCAACTATCGGAATCGAACCGACGACCCCTTCATTACGAATGAAATGCTCTACCATCTGAGCTAAGTTGGCTTACTTAATAACTAGATTTAATTATTAAAAATACAAAAGCATGATAAACGAAAAGGCAAAACTTTCATTTATCATGCTTAAAAAAAACCAATTGATTACATAAAATTATTTTCATCAGCGCTTGGCCCATAACTGCCGGGTATAGGAATATTAAGCAGCCTCAGGTAAACGCCCAACTGCGCACGATGATGTATCTGTTGGCTAAAAGCCATTCTTATCACTTCTACTTTCGGATCGGCACTTAAAATTTTATCACCATGCCGCAGTGTCCATATCTTATCCAATACATTTTCGTTTTCCGGAACTAATGTTGATAAACCTTCATTGTAGCGCTTCTCAAAATAATCCATCAACTGTTGATTATTATTTACATCTGGTTGATCGTATGGCTTGGCGAAATCCAGTTCATCAGACGTAAACACCATATAGATCCATCCTGGCAAATCCGCCAGGTGTGTAACCAGGCTTTTTATAACCATGCTTTTTTCATGCGGCTTATAATCAAATTTATCATCAGGAACTATTGAAAGCATCTTACGTGTAGTAGCGCCTTCTTCAATAAATTGTTTCTTAAAAAATTCAATGAATGTCATAATATTTATTTTTATTTATACAAAGAAACGACGAGGTAGTGACAACCCTATGTCAGCAGCAATTGACTTTCTTCAATTTTTTTTAAAATATTTTCTGCAATAGTTGCTACCATATCATTTAATGCCAGTGGCTCAATAATTTTTGCCCTGTCGCCAAACAACATAAACCACCGGGAGAAGCCCGTAAGTGAAGCGCATAAGAATGTCATGCGGACACAATCTTCCAGGTACTCTTCGCTGATAAAACCATTATAAAACTTCTGTTCGCCAAAATATTTTACGATGTCTTTATCAACTTCAATTATAACTTTTTGAAGCTGCTTTTTTTCGGCTACTTTATTAATAAAACTTTGAAGAGGCGGATGTACGTTCACCATGTCTTCATCCGTTATATGCAGCTTGCTTATTTGATCAGTCCTGAAATTTCTATAATCATTTCTTAACCTGCAAAATGCAACCAGGTACCAATGATTCCCCTGGTAGTAGATGCCGACAGGCTCAACCTTTCTTTGAAGCGATTCTTTTTTTTCGATAGAAGTGTAAGTCATTTCTATCACCCTCGAAGCTGCAATAGCCCGCAATATTTTTGGAAGATGTAACTCCAATGGCCTTTCGTAAACAAATGCAGGATGCGACACCACAGCAACATGTTCATTGATTTCTTCTATGTGGTCTTTCTCGGCCAGCCGGAGCACTGCCTTTATTTTGTCCAGTGCAGAAGTATAATGGCTGGAAGAATTTTTATCACTCAAGGATTGCATAAGTTTCGAAGCGGTCAACATAGCAGACACTTCATCAGCACTAAACATTACCGGGGGCAATTTGTAGCCATCCATCAAACGGTAACCTATTCCTGCCTCGCCAATCACGGGCACACCAGCTTCTTCAATCGCATGAATGTCGCGATAGACTGTACGCAGGCTTATCGAAAACTTATCAGCGATATCCTGCGCCTTTACCAAAGGCCTGGACTGAAGCTGAATTACTATTGCGGCCAAACGATCAATCCGGTTCATGTTATTTTATAAAATTGTTTTATTGGGATTTCTTCACAGATGTTACAAACAAATATACTGCGAGAGAAATATTTTAGATAATTAATGAAGAAAGACAAGCCTCTAACAACGTACGAAGGTGCCATGCTTTCCTTTTCTTTTTATAGATTAGCAAAATGAAAAAGCTCGTATCATTTCTTTCTTTTACTCTTTTTTCTCTTGTCGCAACATCCCAAAGTGCAGACCTTTTAGCGAATGTACATGGACGTGAGCTTACAAGCCTTAACGGGCAATGGCAGGTTATCATTGACCCGTTTAATGCCGGCGCCGGCAATTGGAAACCAGTATGGAAAGACCAGAAGCCAATTGGCAAAAATGATTTTTATGAATATGCGTTTACGCCTGCCGTTAGTTTGCAGGTACCTGGCGACTGGAATCATCAAAAGCCCGGGCTTACTTATTACGAAGGAACTATTTGGTATAAAAAAACTTTTCTACTTAAGACAAGCGGCGATAAAAGAACCTTTCTTTATTTCGGCGCTGTCAACTATAAGTGCGATGTATATATTAATAATGTGTATGCAGGCAGCCACGAGGGTGGCTTTACGCCCTTTCAGTTTGAAATAACAGGTAAGCTGAAAGATAGCAATTCAGTGATTGTAAGAGTAAACAACCAGCGCCAGGCAGATTACATACCTGCGCTTAATTTCGATTGGTGGAACTATGGCGGCATCACCCGGGATGTATTAGTAATTACAACCCCACTCAATTACATAAAGGACTATAGCATCCAGCTTGAAAAAAACAGCTTTGATACAATAGCAGGCTGGGTACAGGTTAGCGGCGGGAAACTTAACATGCCTGTTTCAATAAGTATCCCTAAACTGCATATTAATTATAAAGCGGTAACCGGCAATGACGGCAAAGCATGGTTTAAAATACCGGCGAATCCAAAGTTGTGGTCGCCTGTTCATCCTGAATTGTATGATGTTATTGTTAGCTCTGATAATGATTCAATTCATGACCTTATCGGTTTAAGGACAGTGCAGGTGAAAGGCAATGAGATATTGCTGAATGGAAAATGTATTTTCTTAAAAGGCATCAATATTCATGAAGAAATTCCACAGCAAGTGCGAAGAGCATCAAGTGAAGCAGATGCTGAAATGCTGCTGCATTGGGCAAAAGAGCTTGGGTGCAATTTTGTGCGCCTTACACATTACCCACACAACGAACATATGGTGCGCCTTGCGGATAAATTAGGCATCATGCTTTGGGAAGAAGTGCCGCTTTGGCAAAATATCCAATTCAGTAATCCAGCCATTTTGGATAAAGCAGATACCATGCTGAATGAAATGATAACAAGAGATAAAAATCGTTGCGCTATTATTATGTGGAGCCTTTCCAATGAAACTGCTCCTTCTGCTGATCGCAATAAAGTGCTTACTGCGATGGCAGTTTACACGCGAAGCTTAGACAGTACAAGGCTGATAACTTCTGCACTTAACCATGTACGTTATAATGACAACGAAATAACCATTGATGATTCGATATGCAATGTATTGGATGTAGTTGGCGTGAATGAATATCTTGGCTGGTATGTGCAATGGCCTGCAAAGCCAGGAAATATGGTTTGGAAAAATCCATACAACAAACCTCTTATAATGTCGGAGTTTGGTGCAGAAGCATTGTACGGACAGCATGGAAGCGCTGACAGTAATGGGCATTGGACAGAAGAAAGAGAAGCACAGGTCTATAAAGATCAGATAGCCATGTTTAAAAATATTCCCTTCCTGCGGGGAACTGTCCCGTGGGTAATGGCAGACTTCCGCTCCGAAGGCAGGCTGCACCCGGTATACCAGCAAGGCTGGAATCGCAAAGGTTTATTAAGCAACAAAGGATTAAAAAAGAAAGCCTGGTATGTAATGCACGATTTTTATGAAGGGTTGAAATGATGCTCTGATAAATTCTGGCTCTCTGATGTTTTTGGGTAGATAAATTATTTTTTTAATTGCCACGGTATTTAGGCCGTGGCCAGGTAAATAGTAACCAGGCTTTAGCCTAATTTGTTTCATAAAAATATCAACATAAGGCTTAAAGAATTTTTTGGCTAAAGCCCTCTTGACCTCAATTGGTCCACGGCCTAAAGGCCGTGGTAACAATAGCCCACTATTTTTATAAAACCTATTTTCCTTTATCCCATCCATCCAATTATCTATAGCAACTTCTTACCGGTTCAGTCCCTCTCCCCTTGGGAGAGGGGTTGGGGTGAGGGGTGAGGCCTCACTTCAATTCCTTCATTATCTCCTCCACCGCTTTTTTAATCTGCGGATCATCATTATTCATCCGGTCTTCAAAAGTATTTTTTACATAGATGTCCGGCGATACGCCGTTTGTCTCCAGGTTCTTTCCATCTAATGTATAGCAACCCCATGATGGCAGCCTTACTACGGAACCATCTACCAGGCCTTTTGCGGAAGTAAAAATGATCCAGTGATAAGTTTCTGTTCCAACTATTTTTCCAAGCTTCAATTGTTTGAAACCTTCAGCCGTCATTTCACCATCACTCAATGTTTGTTCATTCGTTAATAAAATAATTGGTTTCGCTGCTGGTGCAAAATCCGGCTGCGGGCTCATTTTGCCATTGCGGTATTTCCACTGCAGGTATGGGCGCTGCGATAAAAACTGTAACACTTTATCATGCACGTTGCCGCCGGTATTGTAGCGCAAGTCAAGGATCAGCGCTTTGCGCTGGCTTACAGAATCTGATACCATATCTTTTTCAAATTGATCAAGCGCATCGTTACCCATGTTCTTCATATACACATAGCCGATTTGTTTGTTGCTTAAATCGTCAACGCGTTTACGGTTAGCCTCTACCCATTCATCATAAAGCTGGTCCTGCATTTTGTTGTAGGTTTCGGGATGTATTTTTATTTTGTATTCCCGTGAGCCACGCCTGAAACCCAACACCATTTCATCTGGTACTTTCGGTTGCATAAAATAATATTCACGGTTTTGCGCTGCATCAGTGCTTACGCCGTCTACACTTACCAGTTCATCTCCTTTTTCAATTTTACTATCACTAAGATCTGCGCAGCCATTCCTTATCACATGATCAACGATATATGGATGTTCATTGTCAAACATAATACCCGCAGCCGCAGTAACGGATGTATAAAAAGTTTTCTCATCAGTGCCGGCGGTAGAAAAACCATAGTGCGAAGTATTCAATTCACCCATCATGTTATTAAGCAAAACCCTGAAATCGTTCCTGTTTTGCAACTGCGGTAAAAACGAAGCATACCTGTCGCGAACAGATTCCCAGTTTATTCCATTGAATTTTTCGTTGTAATAATTTTCTTCAAGATCGCCCCAGGCTTCATAAAACATCTGGTTAAATTCATCATTCATATTTATGGTAAAAGGAAAATCCATGTCCACTTTTTCAAGAGAATTCTTATCCGCATCAAGCTTATTAATAACGCCTTTGTTTAGTACGAAGTAATGATCTTTATATCCCTGTATTTCGATGTCATTTCCATCTGCATCTTTCACCTGCTCCGTCTTTGTTTTCTCAAATGGCTCCAGCGTTAGCTTCCACAAGGATCGCTTTCCCTCCTGCTGATCGGAAATAAAAAATACATACGTTTTGTTTTCATTTTTAATAACAGTCACAATGCCTTGCTGCCCAAAGTCAGGGCCAACCTTTTCAATTCTTTCCATCATATCCCTGAAATCAATTTTTATTTCCGGCTTTGGAGGTGAAGTATTTTTCGCCGTTTGGCTTGCCTTTTTTTCTTCTTGTTTTTTTAGGTAAGCCTTCTTTTTTTCTTTAGTAGATGTATCCACTTTCATGGTATCCGTTTTCTTTTCTACAAACAGCGAATCAAACATATCTGAGCGGTAAGGCTCGGCCATTTTTTCTAATGGCATCCTGTATAATTTTTGGTCTGTAGGCCCGTAGGGATAAGTGGGATTTGTCCTGTCGGAAGTGAAGTAAATGTATTTGCCATCCGGCGACCAAACAGGATCAGTTTCAGAAACGCCGGTATTGGTGATGTTAAATACCTGCCCGTCGGCAAGCCGGTAAAGAAATATATCCTGTTCAAAATTTCGATAGGCCGTGTACATTACATATTTATCATCCGGTGAAAAATATGGCGATGAATTTTGCAATCCCCATATTTCATCTTTCACCATTTGGGTACTCTTCATCGTTTTAAGATCGAGCAATCGTACTTCATCAGAGCCACACAAATAAGTTGCTTTGGTTTTATCGCTATTAAAAGAAAGAGAGCGACTGTTTTTTGCGAAGCTGGTAAGTTGTTTTGCATCTTCCACATCTTCCGCGCTTTGCGTGCACAGGTTTTCAAAGCCTTTGTATGTTTGCCCGTACAATAATGTCTTGTTGTCTTTTAGCCAATAAACTTCGATTACCCGTTCCTGTGGTACGGTTGCTATTTCACGAATAAATTTTCCTTTCGGGTCTGATACAAATAATTTTCCACGGGAAATAAAGGCCAATTTCTTTCCATCATCCGAAACATTGAACTCTGTGATTTTGCCTGTTACATTAAAATCCTGTAAGGCAGCCAATGTGTTATTCTTATAAACCTGCAATGGAATTTTAGTTGATTTCTTAGTAGCAATATCATAAGAAAAAAGTTGAAAATCTTTTTCAAAAACAATCCTGTCTCCCGCTGCATCTACAAAGGGATGCATTACCGAAGTGCCGAAATTAGTAAGCTGATTTTTTTTGCCATCTACCAAAGAATATAAGTTGTACTGGCCGTTTGCTTCATCAGAAACAAAATAAACATTTCCCTTTTTATCAACGGTTGCCCACATATCTTTTCCCTTCCAGTCTGTGTATTTTTTATACTTTTTTGTTGCCGGATTGTAAGATTGTATGTCAGGATTGAACGGGCCTTTGTATCCAAGCCTGTTTGAAAAAAAAGCGCTCTCCCAGGTATCATCAAAAAATATTTCACCTGTTGCCGGATCTTCAAAAGCATTGTGTGTATAGTCAAACATATTATCGCTGAACACCTGCGAAG